>NZ_JBFTQB010000399.1:0-9082 GCF_056398785.1 Paenibacillus sp. 01T422
ATAACCGCATTGTCTCCGATATGTACTTTATCGCGAATAACCGCACCTGGCTCGATACGAGCATTGATTCCTTTCAGGTCAAGCATAGGAATTGCGGAGTTACGGCGGTCTGATTCAACCACATAATCAACGATTTGCTCTTTGTTAGCTTCAAGCACAGGGGAGATTTCGCTCCACTCGCCAAATACGACGCCGCTTCCGCCAGAAATGAAGGATTGGCTGCCTTCGCCGAATTCAATACCTTCCAGGTTTCCTTTTACATATACTTTAACCGGAGTTTTTTTCTTGCTTTCTTTAATAAACTGGATGATTTCTAACGTATTCATTTCGCTCATGGTGACATCTCCTTAAAATTAAATTGACTCTCCTATATTATCAGATAGGGGGCGACGTGAAAAGGACCGCGTATCGAGTCGAATCAACTCGAATGCGCGGCCCACTGATTATGAGATGGCTTTTGAGGCAAATTGGCTGTTGTAGAGGTCGGCATAGAAGCCATTTTGCGCTAAAAGCTGTTCGTGTGTTCCCTGTTCAATCACAGTTCCGTGATTCATCACAAGAATGAGATCAGCGTCACGGATGGTAGATAAACGATGGGCGATGACAAAGCTCGTGCGGTTCTCCATTAGATTGTTCATGGCCCTCTGGATGGACACTTCCGTCCGCGTATCAACGGAGCTTGTCGCTTCATCTAGAATCAAAATTGCTGGATCCGCTAATATTGCTCTAGCAATGGTAAGCAGCTGCTTTTGTCCATGGGAGAGATTGGAGGCTTCTTCATTCAAAATGGTGTTGTATCCATCCGGCAGCGTTCGAATGAAGTGATCGGCATACGCCGCGCGAGCCGCACTTACGATTTCTTCCTCAGATGCTCCGTCTCGCCCGTAAGCGATATTCTCGCGAATCGTGCCGTTGAACAGCCACGTGTCTTGTAGGACCATTCCGAAGAGCCCCCGAAGGTGGCTGCGAGACATTTTACGGGAATCAACACCGTCAATGGATATCGTTCCGCCTTTTAATTCATAGAAGCGCATGAGCAGGTTTACAATGGTTGTTTTCCCTGCACCGGTAGGGCCAACGATGGCCACGGTTTGACCTGGCTCCACTTCAATATTCATATGGTCAATGAGCGGCTCATCCGTTTTATAGGAGAAAGCGACGTCGTTGAACTTGACGTGCCCCCGCACATGCGTTATGGACTTACTGTCAGTTTCCTCCAGTACTTCTTCAGGCTCATCCAACAGCTCGAAGATACGCTCCGCGGCGGCGATGGTGGACTGAATAACGTTTGCAATGTTAGCAACCTGCGTAATGGGCATCCCGAATTGCCCAGAGTACTGGATGAAAGCTAAAATATCCCCAATTTTGATCGCGCCATTCGTTACCATGATACCGCCAATGACACTGACCAGCACATATCCGATATTCCCGATAAAAGACATCAGGGGGAATATCATCCCGGAAATAAACTGCGCCTTCCAACCTGAATGATACAACCGATCATTGATGTCATTGAATTTCTCAATAGATTGGCGTTCACGCCCGAATGCCTTGACAATGGTATGCCCTGTATACATTTCCTCGACGTGGCCATTGAGCTCGCCAAGCGTTTTTTGCTGCCCTTTGAAATATTTCTGGGAGCGAGAAGCAATCATTTTCGTTCCCAAAATACTTAATGGCAATGTGATGATGGTTACCAAAGTCAACAGAGGGCTAATCGTAAGCATCATGATAATTATCCCTAGCAGAGTAACGATGGATGTGATTAGTTGTGTTAAACTCTGCTGCATAGTGGAGGAGATCGTATCCACGTCATTCGTGGCGCGACTCATCGTATCCCCATGACTGCGAGAATCAAAGAAAGAAAGAGGCACCCGAGCCAGCTTGTCGCTAATATCTTTGCGGAGGTTAAACACAATTTTCTGTGTGACACCAACCATGATTCTTTGCTGGATAAAAGTTAAAACAGAGCTGAAAACATAAAGCGCAGCTAGTATGAAAACAATCTGAAGCAGCGCATCAAAGTCGATGTGTGCGCCAGGCACACCTTTCAGCTTAGCCATGGAGCCTTCGTATAGCTTCGTCGTCGCATTCCCCATGAGTTTGGGACTAATGATGCTGAAAACCGTACTAAGCACGGCTGCTATAAAAACAGAAACGATGGATACCTTGAAAGGTTTCATGTAGCTGGAAAGACGGCGCAAGGTGCCTTTGAAATCCTTTGCCTTTTGAACGGGCATACCCATTCCACCCATACCGCCTCGGCCAAAATGAGCTGGACTAACACCCTGGGAGGAAGGGCGCTGTTGATTTTTTGGTTGATCACTCATGCTATTTCCTCCTCTGACAGCTGGGATGCTACGATTTCTTGATAGACGTCGCAGGTGCTCATCAGCTCGGTATGTGTGCCGATCCCGGCTATACGTCCGTCTTCTAGTACGACAATACGATTCGCATCCATGATGGTGCTGACGCGCTGAGCTACGATGATTTTCGTGGCTTGTGCAGTTTCGGTTTTAAGTGCCGCTCTTAGTCTAGCGTCTGTTTTGAAATCAAGCGCCGAGAAGCTGTCATCGAAAACGTAGATTTCCGGTTTGCGAGCAAGGGCTCGGGCAATAGCTAACCGCTGCTTTTGACCGCCGGATAAATTCGTGCCTCCCTGAGCGAGGACTGATTGATAGCCGTCTTTCAGTTCAGCAATGAAATCTGCAGCTTGCGCTGTCTGTGCAGCCTGGTAGATCTCTTCCTCCGTTGCCGTCTCACGTCCAAAACGGATATTGTCAGCAACAGTGCCGGAGAAGAGGGCTGCCTTTTGAGGGACGTATCCAATTTGTTGTCTTAGGCTATCTAGCTTTAATGTAGGCAACGCATGGCCGTCAATCGTAATGGTGCCTTCATTTACATCATAAAAGCGCAGCAGCAAATTGATCAGTGTCGTTTTGCCAGAACCTGTGCCTCCAATAATGGCTGTTACCTCACCTGGCTCTGCACGGAATGAAATATCACGAATCGCAGGCTGCTCGGCACCCGGATAACTGAAAGTTACATGCTTGAATTCAATCGCTGCTTGATCGGAAGGAAGAGTCATTGCCTCTTTGTTATTATGTATCGTAGAGGTCATAGATAGAACTTCATTAATACGCCCTGAAGAAGCGGACGCTCTTGGAATCATCATGAAAATCATCGTCATCATGAACATCGAAAACATAATTTGCATCGCATATTGAATGAAAGCCATCAAATCGCCAATTTGCATCTGATTGCTATCAATGCGTATGCCGCCATACCAAAGGATGACGACAATCCCCAAATTAAAGACCAACATCATGATGGGCATCATAGTCGCCATGATCGTGTTCACTTTGATAGCTGTTTGGGTGTAATCCAGATTCGCTTTTTCAAACTTCTGCTGTTCATGACCGGAGCGGTTAAAAGCCCGAATGACCCGGATACCGGTCAAATTCTCGCGTAGCACGAGATTGATGGCATCGATTTTGACTTGCAGCACTTTAAATAGAGGAAGTCCTTTGAACATGATTCCGACGATCGCTAATGCGAGGATCGGGATCACAGAGATGAGGACAACGGCTAGATAGGCATCCTTGTAGCTTGCCATGATTACACCACCAATCAGCATCGTCGGTGCGCCGATGAACATCCGCATCATGACAATAACTTGCTGAACTTGTGCGATGTCATTCGTGGTACGTGTAATAAGGGAGGAGGTGCCGACCTTGTCAAATTCATGTAAGGAGAAGCTTTCGACATGGCTAAAAAGCTTGCGGCGCAAATCTCTGCCGAATCCAGTGGCTGTCCGCGCCAGCAAGTAACTGGCAATCATAACGCAAACCATCGCGCCCATAGCTACCAAGAGCATATAAGCCCCATAACGGACAATATAAGCAACATCGCCATGTAAGACTCCGACATCGACAATATCCGAGAGCAGAGTAGGGAGATACAGTTGAGACAAAGACTGAAGGAGCATTAAGGCGATGATTGCTGCAACTGAAAATTTGTACGGGTTCAAAAGTCTAAACAGTTTGAACAAATGTTTTCCTCCTTAGGGAATTGTGAGTAAGTGCCACAGTGTGCATTTAATATGTAAATTATAACACATGATAAAATATCTGATCAAAAAATCAACGTTATTAATATTGACTTATCTTGTCGAAAGTGGCATAATTCTTTTAATTACATATGTACCTTTAAAAACAGTCCAGAGAGGCTGGCAAGGTAGTCGATAAGAAAAGACGGGATAGACTGAATCGCGGATTCAGTTTATGAACAAGCTTGAGGATGTGCGCATCCTTATGCCCCGCTCTGTATCTTTATGCACGCTAACTCCTTGCCAAGTAATGGGCAAGGAGTTTTTTGGTGTGTTCTAACCTGGCCCAAACTTAGCAAGTGCTTACAATGTAAGTTTCGCTAAAGAAACTCAGCTTATGCTTGCAGGGCAAGTTTTTCTTCGAAAACACTGCCAATGCTTACGATGCAAGTTTTGCTAAAGCAAAACAAAGCTTATGCTTACGATGCAAGTTTTCCTAAGGAAAACTCTCAGGAGGCGATTCAAATGAACGAAGCAGCCGAACACACGATTATAGATGAAATGGGAATTCGCCGTGCTCTTACGCGGATTGCGCATGAGATACTTGAAAAGAATAAAGGGGTAGAAAATTGTACCCTAATTGGGATTCGGACACGAGGCATTTATTTAGCGAAGCGAGTCGCTGAGAGAATATTGGAAATCGAAGGCATACCGGTTCCTGTTGGCGAGATTGATATCACCTCTTATCGAGACGATCGGGTCAAAGTGAAATCAGTTGAGAACGTTCAGGAAGGCGGCCGCATCCAGATCCAAGACCGGAAAATCATTTTGTTCGATGATGTCCTGTTTACGGGACGCACGGTGCGAGCAGCAATGGACGCCTTAATCGACTTAGGCAGGCCGCAAATGATTCAGTTGGCCGTGCTTGTGGACAGAGGGCATCGCGAACTGCCGATTCGCCCGGACTATGTAGGAAAGAATGTGCCTACCTCCAAAAGTGAAAGCATTGAAGTGCTGCTAACGGAAATCGACGATAAAGACGGCGTCATTATACTTCAACAGAGGGGGAAACAGGAGTGAGCATAGTGAGTACACAAACGAAGCATTTTCTGGGATTAAAAGGGGTCAGCGCAGACGAGATCACGAGCATCCTTGACCGCGCGGCTTACTGGGAGCAGAGTCCTGCGAAAGTGACCCATCAATTTAACGGCAAATTCGTCTCCAACTTATTTTTTGAAAATAGTACAAGAACCCGCTTTTCCTTCGAGCTGGCGCAAAAACGTCTGGGCGCGGACGTGCTGAACTTCTCGGCTGCGGAGTCCAGCGTACAAAAAGGCGAGTCCATCTACGACACAGTCCGCACCTTGGAGTCTATGGGCATCGACGCTGGCGTCATCCGCCTGAAGCCGAACGGCGTGCTCCAGGAGCTCGCGGAGAAAATCAAAATCCCGCTCATTAACGCGGGTGATGGAAACAACGAGCATCCAACGCAAGTCCAGCTCCGGTTAACCGCAATGTGGAACTGGACGATGAACTTGTTGAACATGAAAAGTCAAAAATTTTCACACAAATTGCTCACGGTGTGCCGATCCGTATGGCTGTCATCGAACGAGCGTTATCATAAAACAGGGGGATTTCACCACAATGGGCATTTGGATTCTAAACGGACTCACAGTTGACGCAAATAATGTACAAGCGAAGAAACACATTTTAGTTGAAAATGATAAGATCGCTCAGGTTCTGGACGCAGCTGACGGTTCAGTTCCACAAACAGATGGGCATGAAGTCATCGACGCAGCAGGCAAGCTGGTAACACCTGGCTTCATCGATATGCATGTTCACTTGAGAGAACCTGGGTTTGAACATAAAGAAAACATTGCGACTGGAACGCGTTCCGCTGCAAGAGGCGGATTTACAACGATTGCTTGTATGCCGAATACAAGACCCGTCATCGATACTGTGGAGACGGTGAACTACATATTGGATAAAGCAGCTACAGAAGGCGTAATTCGTGTGCTGCCATACGGCACGATCACCAAAAATGAGCTTGGCCGCGAGTTGACTGACTTTGCCGCGTTGAAAGAAGCGGGCGTCATTGGCTACACGGATGACGGTGTAGGCGTGCAAAGCGCGCAAATGATGAAGGATGCCATGGCACTGGCCGCATCCATCGGAATGCCCATCATCGCTCACTGTGAGGATGATACGCTTGTAGTCGGAGCTCCTGTCAGCGAAGGCTCTTTCGCGAAGAAGCATGGCCTGAAAGGCATCCCGAACGAATCCGAAGCGATTCATGTTGGTCGCGACGTGCTGCTAGCTGAAGCAACAGGAGTTCACTACCACGTGTGCCACGTTTCTACAGAGCAATCGGTTCGCTTGATTCGTCACGCGAAACAGTTCGGAATTAAAGTGACCGCAGAGGTATGCCCGCATCACCTCGTGCTGTCAGATGAAGATATTCCAGGGCTTGACGCTAACTGGAAGATGAATCCGCCGCTGCGCACGCCACGCGATGTGCAAGCTGTCATCGAAGGTCTAGAAGACGGCACGATCGACATTATCGTTACGGATCATGCGCCGCATTCGGAAGAAGAGAAAGAGAAGGGCATGATGCTTGCGCCATTCGGTATCCTTGGTTTCGAGACAGCGTTCAACCTGCTGTATACGAAATTTGTCCTGACGGGTAAGTGGACGCTTGGCTTCCTAGTAGATCGTATGACTAAGAAACCTGCTGATGTATTCGGTCTTCCATATGGAACATTGAATGTAGGCAGCGTAGCGGACATTACGATCGTAGATTTAGAAACAGAACGCGAGGTTCTCAAAGAAGAGATTGTTTCGCGCAGCAAAAACACACCATTTATCGGATGTAAACTGAAGGGCTGGCCGGTGGTTACCATCGCTTCAGGAAAAATCGTTTATTCATAAAAACGACACGAACGATCTATACGGGGACCCCAAAATCGTGTATATTTATACAAACTGATCATTTTTTATGCAAGTCTATGCATGATTGATGGTAACAAATTAGCAGGACATCTGCGGTTCGTTAGAATCGCCTGACAATAGTGAAGGAGCTGAACATACATGCAGGCAAGATTGTTGCTGGAAGACGGCACGCTTTTTACAGGAAAATCGTTCGGTAGTGAAGGTGAGTCCGTCGGTGAAGTAGTATTCAACACGGGGATTACAGGGTATCAGGAGGTTCTTTCCGATCCGTCCTACTGTGGTCAAATCGTAACGATGACTTATCCATTGGTGGGGAACTACGGTGTGATTCGTGATGATTTTGAATCCGTACGCCCATTCATTCATGGCTTTGTCGTTCGTGAGCATGAAGAAATCCCGAGCAACTGGAGAGCTCAATACACGCTTGGCAGCTTGCTTAAGGAATACGGCATCGTAGGCATCAGCGGCATCGACACGCGTATGTTGACGCGTAAGATCCGTCACCACGGTGTTATGAAAAGCTTGCTGACAACTTCCAATAAATCCGTTGCCGAGTTGACTGAAATCCTGAGAGGCACTTCCCTCATGACGGATCAAGTTGCGCGAGTCTCCACGAAAAGTGTGTTCGGAGCGCCTGGCCACAAAGAGCGCATCGTGCTGGTTGACTACGGGGCAAAAAGCGGAATTATCCGCGATCTGAGCAAACGCGACTGTGACGTTGTTGTTGTGCCTCAAGATGCAACAGCGGAACAAATTCGTCGCCTTGCACCAGACGGCGTCCTGCTGTCTAACGGCCCTGGGGATCCCAAAGACGTTCCTCACGCTGTCGAAATGATCAAAGGATTGCTTGGCGATATCCCGCTTTTCGGAATTTGTTTGGGTCATCAACTGTTCGCACTTGCTTGCGGCGCTGACACTGACAAACTGAAATTCGGACATCGCGGTGGTAACCACCCTGTCAAAGATTTGGCTTCTGGCCGCTGCTACATTACATCGCAAAACCATGGCTACACAGTTAAAGATGAGTCCGTCGCTGGTACTGATCTTGAAGTGACGCACATTAACAATAATGACCGTACAATCGAAGGCTTGAAACATAAGAAATTCCCAGCGTTCTCGGTTCAATACCATCCGGAAGCTGCGCCTGGACCTTTTGACTCCAGCTACCTGTTCGATGATTTCATCTCGATGATTCGTCAGTACAAACTTGATAACCCAGAACAGCCGCGCCAAGCGCAAATGCTTGCTCAGTGGAAAGCGTCCACGGCATCGACATCTGTAAGTAAAACTTACGAAGCAAGTTTTGCTGACGCAAAACTCTAGGGAGGAACTGTAATATGCCAAAAAATAATACACTCAAAAAGATCCTGGTTATCGGTTCCGGTCCGATCGTCATCGGTCAAGCAGCGGAATTCGACTACGCGGGAACACAAGCTTGCCAAGCATTGAAAGAAGAAGGTATGGAAGTTATCCTGATCAACTCCAACCCGGCTACGATCATGACAGATACGAACATGGCAGACAAAGTATATATCGAACCCATTACGCTTGAATTCGTTACACAAATCATTCGTCAAGAGCGTCCTGATGGTTTGCTTCCGACTCTAGGCGGTCAAACAGGCCTTAACATGGCTGTAGAGCTTGCTCGCGCAGGAGTTCTAGAGAGCGAGAATGTGAAGCTTCTGGGTACGCAGCTTACAGCGATTGAGAAAGCGGAAGACCGTGATCTTTTCAGAGATTTGATGAGAGAACTAGAGCAGCCTGTACCGGATAGCGTAATCGTAACAACAGTCGCGCAAGCGGTAGATTTTGCTAACGAAATTGGCTTCCCGATCATCATTCGCCCAGCTTACACGCTTGGTGGTACTGGCGGCGGTATCTGTAACACGATGGAAGAGCTGACGGAGATCGTAGCTTCCGGAATTCGTTACAGCCCAATCGGCCAATGTCTCGTTGAACGCAGCATCGCGGGCATGAAAGAAGTCGAGTATGAAGTAATGCGTGATGCAAACGATAACTGTATCGTTGTATGTAACATGGAGAACTTTGATCCAGTAGGCGTACATACAGGGGACAGCATCGTAG
>NZ_JBFTQB010000400.1:0-5542 GCF_056398785.1 Paenibacillus sp. 01T422
CTTCCAACTTACGCTCAAGCACGATCCCCGCTTCAAGCGGTTGCAGCAATATGGCCATCTTGTCTTTGCCAAAGTCGGCACAAACGACTCTCCACCTTTGCTCGAACAGCTCAGCAACGATGTTAGCCATAGCGAACTTCAATAATGATTGATCGTCGCCCGTGTACTTGCGCGACCACTCCTCATATTGGTCGATCGATATAACGGCTACCGTAAAGGGTTCTGACGACCATTCACCGAAGTAGCGATGCCACTTTTCCTCTATATCCCGTTTGCCCGTCAAGTTCCCCGTGTACATATCATACAGCAGCTTAGATGACGCCTCCGACATCGTCTCCCTTACGAGCTGAGACAGATGCGCATGGTTAGTAAGCAGTTCACCAGCCAGCTTCTCGAGATCGATACCTTCGGAATTCATGGACTTGCGGTCGTAGCTGCTAAATAACTGCATCAGCCTGCGGACAGGGCGGAATGCTGCGGCATTGATGTAGAAAATCGTCGCGCATCCGAGCGCCAGTGCTGCCACGGAAACGATCAAGACGGCATTGCGAACCTTCTTGGACTTGGCCAGCAGACTGTCCTGTACGACTATGGATACGTATTTCCAGCCCGTTACTTCTGAGACAAGCTGATTGACCAGGAATTTGCGATTCTGATGGGTAATGTCACTGCTGCCATCCTCCCTGAGCTGGGCTAGCGCCTGCCGAATCGACTCCTGGTCGAAATCATAGTTGGAGACCGCGTAAAGGATCTCATCATGCTCGTCGATGATATAACGCATCCGATTTAGATTGTTTAGCACAGGAGGATTCAGCTTAGCGAACAGCTCCTCATCCTTGAGGTTGACAGTCACAATTCCCTTGAACTGTCCTTGAATCATGATTTTGCGAAAAAGTGTAACTTCGGAGCCCTTTCTACCAGCGCCCTCCGGCACCTGACGCTTCTTGATCACCGTCATGCCGTCACCGAACTCGTCGACGACATTAATCCAATCTGAATCGTCAAAGTTCCGTTTGCTCGAGCTGTAGCCTTGCGGAATGGCGATGAAGCTCCCTTTTGTCATATCATACACATAGATGCTCTTGATATATTTAGAATTGCTTATCAGGGTGGACAGCAATTGATAGATATCCGATATGTTGGCGTACGAATTCTGTACCTCACTTGTCAGGAACTTATAAATATTTGCGTTCAAAGCGACCTGAATGGCGGCCTTATCACTCTCTTTGATAGCGTCATCAATGACGTTCATATTCAATTGAAGCATTTGGCGTTGCGGCTCGCTGAGTTCTTCCTGCAGGACAGACTTTGACGTATAGTAGGATGTCAGGCTGACGGCTAGAATGATTAGAAACACCGATACGGTTAAAATGAGTACGAGCCGAGTTTGCGTATGGGCTAAATTGTATTTCAGCCATTTTTTCAAGGATTGCATCACGTTGGGGTTCCCACCTTATTAGGAGATCTTACTATTATAGCGCGATCCGTTCCCTCGCGACACRTTCCTTCCCGGCTGCCCATTCTCCATTTCACTCTCTCTAGCCTCAGCTTTTAATTCTTAAGTTGTTCATCATGGCATTCGCTTCAATCCCAGCCAAGAGTACGATGCCAATCCCGTGTGTGTCATTCAGGTTCCAGCCAAGTTCATGTTTATAATACGCATTCGAGTAAGACCAGCTGGAGCCTTTGCATACGCCGTACAAGTTCCCGTGCTTATCAATAACGCGTGCGCATAAGCCATTCCAGCCGGACATTACCGCCTCCGTGAACGCTTGAGGCTCTTGGAACCAACCGTGACGTACACCAAGTGCGAAGCCATAGATGAACATCGATGTACACGACGCCTCCTCATACGACTCAGGATCCGTCAATACCTGATGCCACAAGCCGCTTTTGCCCTGCAGCCGGAGATAACCTTCCGCCAACTCCCGGTAAAAGCGGAGAATATCTTTGTAGCTGGAATGCCCTTTCGGCAGTGCTTGCAGCAGCACGGAGAGGGAGAAAAATACCCAGCCATTCCCCCGCCCCCATGTCGTCAATGACGGCTTTCCACTGCTTACGTCATAGACATGAGACATGATTTGCTGATCAGGCATATATAGATATTTTTTATATAACAGCAGTTGGCGGGAAGCTTCTTCTACATATCTTAAATCTCCGGATAACTCGCTATATCGGCATAGAAACGGCACACTCATGTACATGTCATCGCACCACATGGTATTATGCATGCTTGGCGATACGCCGATACGACGGTAAAGCGTCCCATCCTCCAAACGGTCTTGCACATTCATGATGTAATGCGCGATGTCGTCCGAAACCGCACGTGCTCCCTTCAACTGCCGCAAGCGGTTCGCTAGAATCGCAAGCGCTCCGAAGGATCCGCAGTCATCAAGGCTGTCGATATGCGATAACTGATTATTCAAGCCAGCCGCTCCAAAGTACTTCCGATCCCAAAGGGAATACGCATAGGTGGACGTCGCAAATTCCACGTGCCGGGTTACGTAATCCGACATATCGCTGCGCGCTAATAAACGACTGGTCTCAAGCAGCCCGAATAAGGTGACACCAAGCGGGTAGTTCCAGCGGCCGAAAAGTTCGTTCTCGAGAAAAGGTCTAACGTAAGTCCCAGGCTCATTCGTCGTCCAGAACACCTCACCTGTAGTGCCAGCTGCAACCGTATCCATCTTCATATAGTCTTCCGCGCGCAGCTCGGCGTCAGCAGCGAAAGGCCCCAGATACAGCCATTTGCCTGCATAGCCATGAACTTTGATTGGCGTGTTAAGCACTACACTCTTCAAATCCCCAAGCAGCTGAAACCCCCAACCCTCGCCACTACACGTGCTGTATGCCACGAGRCTTCCACTTCGCCGGCACGATTCTAAATTGAAACTGAACGAGCCTGCCCCGGCAGCTTCATAGATCTTATATCCATTCCAGATAAAAGTCACCGGGCCGTAAGTAACCCCCGACACAGTCACGGGACCGGTCATTGCAGGGTCAACTCGCACATTTGTCCATGAGATTGCCTTCCAACCAGGATACAGACCGTAGAGTTGTTCCAAATGGCCTTGCCCATTACCGCTATCTCTGTTGTCTGCGCGCTGCGGGAGCCAGGATGTCGCACCTACTACCTCTTCCCTCATCGTCGCAGCCGGAATTTGTGTAAGCGGGCTTTCCAGCGGAGTCGTATATATCCAGCCTTCTTCTCCCTCACGCTCTAGCGAAGGTGCAAGAAAAGTATAAGGCTTATTCTTGCGGTTACCAGAGCCAAATTCCGCTCCGCAGCAACCATCTGCACGTTTGCTAAGCGCCAGAACAAAATGGTTCCAGCCCCGAACCAGCCCAATCTTCAGCTTCAGCGGCGATGCTCCTTCCGCTTCCTCCTCGGGGGAGGAGCCGAAACACTGCTCCCCATTGTGATAGAGCTGGACAGGACCGAGACATCGAAGAAGAAATACGAACTCTTGCGGCTCCTCGATCCACAGCTTCGCCCAGGCATATACCTGCTGACCCGTGCGCATGTCAGGAAATATACGTTCAATTGGAAACGAATACGTATGGTTTTCAAGCTTACGGATTTCACTCGATCGTGTGACCCTATACACCGGACCATGCGGCGGATGCTCACCGATGTAACGCTGAGCCATCACGGTCAGCACATGAGGAATGTTGGTACCATCCGTCTGAGCGGCCATACTCTCCTCTGGATTTATATAGCGGGTTAATGATGTCGTCACTCTCCTGCCACTCCTTTTCCGCTTAGACTGAGAGCCTTCTTCGAGAATTCCCCGTTAAGTACTTCCTCAATTGTAACAGGGCGGTGTTCCTTCACAGAACGCCATACCGCTTCCCCGGTCGCCACCGAATACGCGCCATCCACGGCTCCGGATAGAATTCTGTAAGGCCGCCGGCGATCCTCGCCCATAAATAAATCCTCAAGCAATAGCGGGTCTCCGCCTCCATGACCACCTTCTCGGTGCACCACATGGATCGTTTCCTTAGAGCCAAACAATGGGTAATAATCGATCGTCTGCACAGGCATCGGAAAGGGGGTACGACTCGGCATATGATACTCCACCGACTCAAGTCTCCCTTTCGTACCGTTAATAGCCAATCGATATCCCTCGTACGGCAGGGAGAAGTTAACCGAGTAACTGAGGAGTGCGCCGCCGTTATATTTGACCGTTGCTGCATAGGTATCCTCAATATCAATTTGTGAATCGAAGATACATTGATCAGGCCGATAATCCGAGTAAGGAAACTTGCTTTTCACCGCTCCCAGTGAACCGAGATGATCGTCCTGTACTTGCATATTTTTGCTTCGCGTGTTCCAACGGGAATAATAGTCGCAATCCGCGGTTTGCTCACACGTCGAGCAGTAACGGCCGTCCTCCTTACTAGGGTTCGCTTCCCCTTCGGCTCCGTAATAATTTAAGGCACCATAGGCGAATACCTCGACAGGTTGCTGCCCGATCCACCAATTCACCAGATCGAAATGATGCGTGCATTTATGAATGGATAACCCTCCAGATAGCTCCCTAACCCGATTCCAACGTTTAAAATAACTTGAACCATGATAGGTATCGAGATACCAATTCAAGTCAATCGAGGTAATCCTGCCAAGCTTGCCTGCCAGAAGCATTTCCTTAATCTTCGTATGAATGGGTGCATAACGGTAATTGAAAGTAACCGTGACCGTCCCTTTACTAGCTGATTCAGCCTCCATCACACGCTTAGCGTCTTCTCCCGTTGTCACCATCGGCTTCTCCGTGATCACGTCCAAATCATGCTCAAGAGCCGCTATGATATATTTCGCATGGGTATCGTCCCGCCCAGCGACAATGATGACGTCCGGACGCGTCTCTTCAACCATCCGGTCGAAGTCATGTTCTTCGTAAGTACCGATCTCCTGCTGCTCCGGAAATCTTGTCCGAAATAGCTCGAAGCGAGCTGGGTCGCGATCCAACAAGCCGACGAGCTCGCATCGAGCGGAGAAGGTCGACGTAATTGGCTTGGCGAACATTCCCAGCGCCCGACCGCTTACCCCGCAGATGGCATATCGCTTTCTCATGAGCTACATTCCCTTCCATGTTTAACTACTCAGCGCGTTAGGGCCCCGCAGGAAGTTAAGTAGGCTTTGCGGGTGGACCCACGCGCTGGCTATCACGTTGTTACTTTTTCACCTTTGCGTACCATTCTTGGACGCGTTCAGTTACCTTGTCGCCTCCGGATTTTTTCCAACGGTCAACAAACTCATCGAATTTCTCCATCGGCCATTCGCCGATCACAATTTTGGTCAAATATTCCTGGAAAAGCTTATGCGATTGAATATCTGGAAAGCCTTCGTATACCGTGTTCGGCAGGCCGTCTCCAGCAATGCGGCGGGCATCAGCCGTGTTGACGGTGAAAATATCTTGCACCATCTTCTGCATGTTCTCCGGGATTGTTTCTTTGATCCGTATATCCATATCCTCTTTGGTTGTCAAATTACGCATGCCCAGAGCAAGCGGACGGCTATCCTCTGGCGGCAGCAGTACCT
>NZ_JBFTQB010000401.1:0-5537 GCF_056398785.1 Paenibacillus sp. 01T422
GGTCAAGATGAAGCAGCTAAAGGCAAAACAGGCACAGACACAACGGTTTCTGGCTGGGCACAAGGTTATGTAGCATTAGCGCTTGAATTGAAACTTCTTTCTAACGGTGAAGATGGTACATTCGGCGGAATGGCTAACGCAACTCGTGACCTGCTTTTGACAGGTGCTTATGAAGCAAAACAACAATACGTACCGGCTGGTAAAGTTTCTGTAACAGGTGCTAAAGCGACAGGCGCTCAACAAGTAACAGTAACATTCAACAAACCAGTTGATGTTGAAAAAGCAAAATTGAGCTTGAAAAAAGGTACAAGCGAAGTCGTTACAACTACAAAATTCTCTGATGACAAGAAATCCGCGGTTCTAACATTGGCGGATGTGAAAGTCAGCAATGGTGAGTACACAGTAACAGTTTCCGGTTTGGATGCAGCTACAGTTGAGAAAACATCGGCAACTTTCACAGGTGAAGATGAAGTTCTTACAAAAATCGATTTCGTAAATGCCGGCGACACGATCGCTTATGCAGATAAAACAATCGTGAAAGTAAAAGCTTCTAACCAATATGGTGAGAATGCAACAACAAATGCTGGTTCTTACAATGTGTACACGTCCGCTGCTACATTCACTAAAATTACAAAAGATACAGACGGTACTTTATTGATCACTTTGGATACAGCAAACGAAAGCACAACGCAAGGTGTATCTGTGATCCCAGTAACTATCGTTAACAACGACAGCCAYATCACAGCTACGAAAAACTTCAAATTGGGTACACAACCAATCTTGACGAAACTTGAGCTTGGTGAYGCTCGCTACTCCGTAGGTACARCACTTAMTGGTAAAGGYGARAACGTGAAATTYGACCTKAACYTGTTTGACCAATACGGYGGTACWATCTCTTATGACTCTTTRATGAATGCAAAAGTATACAGYAAWGRCAATACAAGYACTWCTAAATTGTTCGGTGACACAACTGTGATCTGGAACGAYTACATCCCRGCTGRAGATGTGAAAACAGAAGTAGAAGATAACGGAAACGATATYCCRCAAGTTAAAATCTCATTAGTCAATGATGTTGATAAAGCTGGCGACTACAACTTCACAGTRTTCAACCAAGCRGCTACAGCAWSTGGYAAAGTATCCGTTCAATCTTCGAAGCTTGCAAACAAAGTTGAAATTGGWGAGCTTAACGATGTGATCGCRGCTGGCGACAAAGAWGTTTATRTTCCWGTCGTAGCTTATGATGCAGCTGGCAATCAATTAAGCATGGATGACCTGACTAGTGACCAAAACATCGAACGTATCCAAGTAAATGTTTCTGGTGTTGAAGGTCAATCAACAGCGCCAATCATGGATTCCGGTGAGCACAAAGGTTCGATTAAACTGAACCAAATTAGCAACAATACAAAAGGTGCAGTATCCATTACAGCGATCATCGCAACAGCGAATGCAAGCAGCACTTCCACAAAAACATTCACAGTTGCTGACGCTCGTGTACCTGATCACTTCAAAGTAGTAACAGATCCTGCGAAATCCGTTGTTAAAGGTGGAGAATCTGATATTGAGCTTGCGGTCATTGACCAATACGGCCAGGTACTTGACGATGCACACTTCACAGATAGCCAAGGTAACAACTCGCCAACATTTACTGATGGTTCGAACAACAAGTATCAAGTCAACGTTAATGTGACTGCTACAGGTACTGCTGCTGGTACAATCGGCCTGAAAAAAGGTGACGATAACAATAATGCAATTACTTCTGCAATCTTTGGTAAAGGTGAAACTGCTGGTGACTTCGAAGCATTCAATGATGAGTACACACTCTTCACTACTGAAAATGCTACTGAAGGTGCAAAAGCTGATTACACAGTAACGATTACGAAAAACGGCACCGAGATCTCCAAGTTAACTAGAACAATCACGGTTGCTAGCGCAACAGACGACCTGACTTACTCCGTGAACGCTGTTCCAACATTGTTCAATTTTAGTGATAGCGGCATAGTTGTTGGATCCACTTATGGTACTGGTGGTACAACGATCTCTGCTGATGATCTGAAAGATGTAACGAAATCTCAAGTTTTCGCACAAGAAGTTAAACTTTCAGCTAAAAACGCTTCTGGTGACACTGTAAAACTTCCGGCTGGTACAATCACAGGTATTACAACATCGAACAATGCTGCTGCTAAAGTAGCCCTTGTKGGTGGYAAAGCYTATGTTCTTGGTAACAAAACAGGTACGGCTACATTAAAYGTATCTTATAGAACAATTAAAGGTGAAATCAAAACAGCAACAGTTKCKGTAACATCTAAAAATGATGCACTTGCCGTCGACAAAGTCGAAGCTGACAAAGACATGACAATTGGTACAACTGGTGGAAATGCATTCATCGGTCCAGATCTAATTGTTACTGACAACTACGGTGTTGAGTATGAGCAAGAAGATGCTCAAAAAGCTAATGGCGTACTGGGTGTAACMTTCTCGGCTAATGGCTACTCTTCAAACCTAACTTCAGTATCCATCGAYGSRAATGGTAACATYAMAGTAACSAAAACAAATGGYRATGCTGGATCRTTTGATCTGACAATCACATCCCCAAGCGGTAAATCCGATGTWGTTGCAGTAACTGTAAACTAAGATAAACTAAAGCTTAAGATAAGAAGGCCAACTGGCCTTCTTTTTTTTATTTATATGCAACGCACAATTTAGCATGGAAAATACTTATCAATGCTTTTATCACTGGTCGATAGTATACTATGTTTGTAGCCGAGTTGATATACGAAATGATATACGAAATTAATCGCGAGTCACACAAATATTAAGTTGATCCTCAATTTTTATAACAAAAACTTAAAAATATTAGGAGGAAACAAACCTTTATGAAAAAAACACTTTCCGTAGTTCTTACTTCCGCTATGGCTCTTTCGATGTTCTCATCCCTGGCATTCGCAGCGAAATCATCTACTGACTTCACAGACTTGAAAGACCTGGATGCTGCTACAAAAGCAAAATTCGATGCAATGATCTCTGCAGGTATCTTTGACGGTGTATCTGAAACAACTTTTGGTCTAAAAGACGAAATGAACCGTGCACAATTTGCTAAAGTTGCAGCATTGATCATGGGTCTTGAAGTAAATAAAGATTTGAAAACTTCAAGCTTCGCTGACGTTAGTGTTGACGATTCAGCCAATGGTTATGCACTTCCTTATATTGAAGCTTTAAAAACAGCTGGCGTAACGGATGGTTATGCTGAGGGTCAATATAACCCGGCAGGTAAAGTAACAAAAGAGCAATTGGCAACTTTCTTGGTTCGTGTTCTTGGACAAGATGAAGCTGCTAAAGGCAAAACAGGCACTGACAAAACAGTTTCTGATTGGGCACAAGGTTATGTTGCTTTGGCACTTGAATTGAAACTTCTAACTAACGGCGAAGATGGTGCATTTGGTGGTCAAGCTAACGCAACTCGCGATCTTCTATTAACTGGTGCTTATGAAGCGAAACAACAATACGTACCAGCGGGTAAAGTTTCTGTTACTGGCGCAAAAGCAGCTGGGGTTCAAAAAGTTGAAGTTACCTTTAACAAGCCTGTTGACGTAGAAAAAACGGAGTTGTCCTTGAAAAAAGGTAACGCCGATGTTGTAACAACTACTGCTTTCGCGGCTGATAAAAAATCTGCTGTATTGACACTAACTGACGTTAAAATCAGCAACGGTGAGTACACAGTAAATATGAGCGGCCTTGATGCAGCTGCTGTTGATAAAACAACAGCTACATTCAAAGGCGAAGACGAAGTGATGAAAAACATCGAATTCGTATCCGCGAACGACACGATCGCCTATGCAGATAAAGTAATTGTTAAAGCTAAAGCTGTAAACCAATATGGTGAAGCTGCTTCCACCAATGCAGGTTCTTACGATGTGTACACATCAGCTGCAACTTTCACGAAAATAACAAAAGACAATGACGGCACACTATTGATCACATTGGATACTAACACAAAAGACACGACGCAAGGCGTAACTGTGATTCCAGTAACAATTGTGAATAATGACAGCCATATCACTGTAACGAAAAACTTCAAGCTAGGTACGCAGCCAATCTTGACGAAACTTGAGCTAGGCCAACCGCGTTACTCCGTGGGTACTGCTCTGAATGCGAAAGGCGAAAATGCTGAGTTTGATTTGAACTTATATGACCAATATGGTTCTGTTATGTCTTATGAAACGCTATCCAGTGAAGACAAGCTTAAAGATACAAGCTTAATCTGGAATGACTATCTTGCAAGTGAAGATGTTAGCTATGTAATTGAAGATAACGGCAACGACATTCCACAAGTGAAAATCTCCTTGCTCAAAGATATTGATAAATCCGGAGATTTCAGCTTCACTGTATTTAACCAAGCGGCAACTGCAACAGGTAAAGTGAGCATTCAATCCGCAAAAGTAGCGACGAAAATAGAAATTGGCGACATGAATGATGTGATTGCATCCGGAGACACGGATGTATATGTTCCATTGATGGCTTATGATGCAAATGGCAAACAGCTGAGTGCAGACGATTTGGCAAGTGATGCGAACGTAGAACGTATTAGAGTTTCAATCTCTGGAGCAACGGGCAGCAGCACAATTGCAACTTCCGGTGAGCACAAGGGTATGATTAAATTAGATAAAATTGATGCTGGTTCTAACGGAGCGGTATCTGTAACAGCAGTCATTGCAACTGCCAATGCAAGCAGCACAGCAACTAAAACGTACACAGTTCATGATGCTCGTATTGCGGACCATTTAAAAGAATTAACAGTTCCAAGCAAGAATGCTGTAGCGGGGGCAACTTCTGATTTTGAGTTCAGTGTAATCGATCAATATGGTCAAGTACTGGATGACTCCAACTATCTTAACAGCAATGGTTCTGTGGTTCCGACGGCAGACGGTAATACGAAATATAGCGTAGTTGCAACAGCAGTAACTTATGATGTAAATGGTAATGTTATTGACAATGCTACTGCGCATGTTCTTACTCCAAATGGAGACGTATTGACGAAAAATACGTATGAAAAAGGTACAAACGACTATAAGGCTTTCAATGATGAGTTCACTTTTGAAACAATGAGCGCTGCAAAAGAGGGAACTTACGTTAAGTTCACAGCTCAAATTCTTAAAGGTGATCAAGAGATTTCTAAAGTAGAAAGAACGCTTACCGTCGTTGGTGAAAATGCAAACTTAACTTACAGCGTTGGAACAGTAGCACCATTGTTCAATGCTATTGACAGTGACGTAGTGAATGACAGTGAATTGGCAATAGCAACAAGCAAATTGTCCCGAGAAGTAAAAATCACAGCGAAAAATGCTGCAGGTGAATCCGTTGAGCTTCCGGCTGTGGCTACACAAATTACAACTTCAAACCCTAGCGTCGCACAGGTTGCGATGGGTACTGGTGAGGATGCCGGTAAAGCTTTTGTAATGGGTAACAAAGAAGGCACAGCAACATTGAATGTGACCTATAAAACGGTTAAAGGTGATGTTAAACAGGCAAGTGTACCTGTA
>NZ_JBFTQB010000402.1:0-7516 GCF_056398785.1 Paenibacillus sp. 01T422
TCATCATAGAAGGCACATGTCATGTCCGACAAGGTTTTCCCCGTTTTGGTCGTGTCAAATATACAAACAGCGCCGATGAACCAGCCTTGCACATAGACACTGTCGAGCTCCTCAAACTTCAAGGTCGTGAGCCCGTTGCACAGAGCAAATAGGCTATTTTCAAATTGCTGGTTATGCATTTGGATGAATTCCTTGTTGTGCTTGGCAGTATTCGTTAGCGCCCGCTCCAAATCAAGAGGATTAACAGGCTTAAGTAAATAATCAGATGCCCCAAGCTGCAGAGCCTCCTGCACATAAGCAAAATCTGAAAATCCGCTTAAGATAATCCACTTCGTGCAAGGTGAGATCGCTTGGCCCAGACGCATCGCCTCCAGCCCGTTCATTCGGGGCATCCGGATATCTATAATGGCGACATTCGGCTTATGTTCATTGACGAGCTCCAGGAGTTCCTCGCCATTAGCTCCCTCGCCTACAATGTGCCAGGAGGATTCCACATCCTGAACCATACTGCGAATGCTCGCCCGAATCAGCTTCTCATCATCAGCAATGATCAATTTCATCCTCGCATCACATCCTTTAAAGGTATTAGGATTTGAACACTGGTTCCTTGATCCTTAGCACTATGAATACTCATCGATGCTCCCTCGAAAGACAGCTGCAACCGCTCCCTGACATTCCGAATGCCTAAGCCCTCCTGCACCTTGCTGGACTCAAATCCCACCCCGTTATCGCTAATATGAATGGCTAATGTTTCTTCCTTCTCGCCAGGAATTGACTGCACGTGAATGTCCATCCTTAGCTCACAACTATGATCACACGGCTCTATGCCATGTATGATCGCATTCTCAATCATCGGCTGCAGCAGCAGCTTCGGAATCAAGAGCGACAGCGCATCCGGATCACAGCTGATATGCACCTGAATCTTCTCAGCGAAACGAACCTGTTGGAGGCCGCAATACTTGTTGATAAAATCAATTTCCTCCTGCAGCTGCGCCCAATCGTTATGTTCTAGGGTGTAGCGCAG
This sequence comes from Paenibacillus sp. 01T422, assembly GCF_056398785.1. NCBI lineage: Bacteria > Bacillati > Bacillota > Bacilli > Caryophanales > Paenibacillaceae > Paenibacillus > Paenibacillus sp. 01T422. The sequence goes on from NZ_JBFTQB010000402.1 coordinate 1,025, forward strand.
CATCCCGCTTAACGATAGAATAGCCCGCTCCAGCTGCATGCTTTGCCCCGTTCGATTGAGGCCAATGAAGCCATTTAACGTGTTGTACAGGAAATGCGGCTGAATTTGCGACTGCAAAGCCCGGTACTCCGCGTTCCGCTTCCCAAGCACGGCCTTATATTCCCGATCGATCAGCTCACCTAGCTTATAGATCATCGTATTCAAATTGCTGCCCAGCTGGGAGATTTCATCGTTTCCTTTTACACGATAAAGTGTATTCATATCCCCGCGCTGCACACGCTTCATCACTTGAATCATCTGCTTGAAAGGCGTAACAATCCAGTGCGAAACTGTGAAATACAGAATTAACGCGATTAACAAACCACTCGCCGCAAAAGCAGTACCGATCCAATATACCCGCTTCAAATGCGTTTGGATGAAAGCCTCTGGCGATAGGATCGCGATCACCCAATTCGAGCGGGAAATCGTTTCCCGAACGACCGAGTAGGAATCCTTCACATCCATGACCGTCCGGCTTCCCGAGGCAATCTGGCTCTGCATCTCGCCAGAAATAGGCTGATTCGCATAGATCAATTGCTGATTATCGTCAAGGATGACCACCTTCGCCCCCTTGCTCAGCCGAATCCCTTTCATCATCTGATCCAAGAGGACCGTGTCGGCATCCGCCATAATAATGCCCAGCGGCCGACTTGAATCCGGGTCCTTGATCAGACGTGTAACCGAGAAAACCTCACTATCTGCGTTATTCAGATAATCTTGCTTATGTACACCCGTGAACGCTACGTTCCCGTCTGCTTTCACCGCCTTGATATACCAATCCTGCTCTTTAAAAGGGARACCTTTCACCGCTTGATCAGAGAAACTGCCTGGCGGCGTAATATAAACAGAACCATCCATCGGCAGAAGAATGGTTCCGAGTATGTCCTTTCGCATATTTTTCAAATAGCTAGGGAGGGTTTTATTCAGTACTTCTTCCGCCTCATATTGCTCATAAGGGGTTAGGAGATTCCATTGAGAGGTAGATTTCAATTTCAAAGCAAGCATCACTTCATTGTTCAAATAAGGAGTAACGGTCATTCGTTCCAAATCGTCCAAATACGTCTGAATATCGAAAGTAAGCGCAGTCAAAGTCCCCTCCAGCAGAGAGGACTCTTGTTCTTTAATTAAATCGAGATAATAGGAGGGCAATTTAACGACAATACCGACATCGTTCCATACAGCAACACCAGACAAAATAATAACAGTTGCCGTCACARGCTTAAGCAGCGGTAAGATCACCGTGAAAAAGAGCTGAAAGCGACCCGCTCCATCGATCATCGCCGCTTCATCCAAATCCCGCGGAATCGTGGAGATGAAACCCGTGTACAAGAAAATCGTCATGGGTAGATTGAAGGTAATGAACAATAGAATAATGCCCCAGTACTGATTCATGCCACCAATATCTACCATAAATTTATACAACGGAACCAGAATAGTCAATGGGGGAACGATTAAAGCGGACACGAAAACCGCATAAATAAATTTATTCCAGCTYGTTTGACGCCGAGCCAGCGGATATGCCGCAATGGAGCCAATCATGACGATCAGGACTACCGAAATGACGGTCACGATGAAGTTGCTCCGGAAAGCATCCGCCAGATGCGCTTCCTTCCAAGCATCCCGGAAGTTATCGAAGTACAGATAGCCTGGAAACGCCCATTTGGAGCTTAGATCGTCGAAGGCTTTGAGAGATGTCGTTATCAAAATATAGAAGGGTAATATGTGCGCCAAACAAATGACGAGGGAGAACAGCGTTAACAGACTTTTCCGTTTGTTCTTCATGCGTTAACCTCCCTCTTTCTAAGAAACAGCAAGGCTGTAATACTCACAATGGAGATCATAATGAACATTAGAATTCCGATCGTAGCCGCATATCCGGCATCTTCCCGCCCGAAATAAAGCAGATACATAATCGAAGACAACGAGGCGGAGGCATAGCCTGGACCGCTGTTGGTCAGTGCGACGATGACGTCAAACAATTTAAGACCGCCAATCAGATTGAGTACCATACTGACTGTAAAAGCAGGAGCAATAAGCGGCCATGTCACATGAGCGAAACGCTGTAAGGGACCCGCTCCGTCAATCGTTGCAGCCTCATAATAATCCCTGGGAATTGACTGCAATCCGGCCAGATAAAGCACCATCGCGATCCCCAAATACTGATACGTGTTGACGAATGTAATAATCCACACATTCAGATTCGGATCTCCCAGCAAATTCGAAGGCTGATCATGAAACAATAGAATAATGTCATTGATAGCACCGCCTTGATACTGGAAGAAGAAGTACCAGATATACCCCATAATCAAGGAGGAGATAATGACCGGCAAATAAATGACCGTACGGACAAGTCCTCGGGTTCGGATATTCAGATTTAAGAATAAAGCGTATAACAAGCCGATGATATTTTGAAAAACAGCACTGCCGACCCCATAGATCGCCGTATTGCGGATAACCTTGAGGATCTCAGGATCCGTGAACATCCGGCTATAATTGCTAAAGCCGATCCATTTGTAGTCTTGATTGTAGCCGTCCCAATTCGTAAATGAAATTTTGATGCCTTTAAAAAACGGATAAAAAATGAAAATAAAAAATAAAAGAAGCGCCGGAATATAGAGCAAATTCAGTAAAGCACCGCTGCGCACGAGGCGACTAAAGGTTGTTTCCGTTTTGCGGGAATGGGTCTGTACAAGCACTGTCCTTGATTCAGCCATAAGATCACCTTCCTCCTTCATGATCATAGAGAAAAGGGGAGGGTGGCTGTCACCCTCCCCATTCCACTATTACTGATTGCGCAGACGTAAATATTCGGATTTCATCTTGTCAGAGAATTGCTGAGGAGAAACCGTTCCCGCGAGCAAAGCAACGCCTGTTTTACACATGACATCCCACATGCCGTTTGGCAGATAAACACGGTCAAAATAAGGGAATACGCGAATATTCTCAAATTGCTTGTAGTATTCGGAGAATTCATGCTTGGATTCGATGTTTTTCAGGCCTGCTGGCAGCTTGGTCGCATTGGCGATTTTGGACATATTGTCTGGTTTGGCAAAGAACGCAATCAGCTTCTTGGATTCTACCAAGTGCTTGCCGTCCTTCCAGGCCCCCATCGTGTAACGCTCACCACCAGAGAAGGATTGGCTGTCTCCGGCGACCATCGAGGTCAGCGGGGCAATGCCGATTTTGGCGCCTTTGTTGTATTTGTACACTTCGTCCGCGAAGGAAGGTGCGCCGAATACGAAAGCTACCTTGCCTTGTGCAAACAGTTGCGGCATATCGCTGTATTTGGCCGTCAGCACATCTTTGTTGATGTACCCCTTCTTGCTCATGTCCTGCAACTTTTGCGCAAGCGGTGTCCATTTGCTCCAATCAAAAGTCCCATCGAGCAGCGTCTTGGCATCGTTCGTTGCCGGAGAGATGTACATCGACGTGGCATACAGATCGGAGAAACCGCCGATCATCCCGTTATCCACACCGGACATGAAGAACGGCGTCACCGCTCCGTTGCTGGATGTCTTGATTTTATCGGCTGCCGCCATCAGTTCATCGAAGGTTTTGGGCGGTGTAATGCTGTATTTTTCAAGAATTTCAGCGTTATAGGAGATCCCGTCTTTCGCTTCGCTCATAACGAGCGCCTCTACTTTGCCATCCTTGTCGGTAACGACAGGTTTAATCGTGTCCGTCATATCTTTTGCCCATGGCTCATTGCGTAGATCAGCTAGATATTTGCCATAACGGATAATCGCCCAACCATGCGTATCGAAGACGTCCGGCAAATCGTTTGCCGCCATTTTAACCTTGAGGATGTTCTCGTATTCTGCGCCGGGGAATTGGAATTCAACGGCAATATTCGGATTTTCCTTTGTAAAATCAGCCGCAATGCCCTTCATCATTTCTTGATTCGGCAGCTCGGAGATCGTACTGTACACCGTTAGTTTGATCTTATCCCCACTCGGTTTGGCATCCGGGGTACTGGCCGCCGTCGTCGTTGTCGGTTTCGTAGTCGCTGCCGGATTGTCCGTCGCGGATGTTCCCGAGCTAGGCCGGCTGGAGCAGCCCATGAAAACAACGGAAATCGTTAGCATCATGGCAGCAACGCTTAAAAATGTTTTTTTCATTTTTACGAATCCTCCCTTTGCATGATTGAAGTGATGACTTGCCATCTGTGAATACGGAATGTTTCACACCTTAATCATACCAATTTTGGTTGCGCTTACAAGTGTGCCAAATCTACGGTGGAAGCGCTATTTTCCATGGGAGGAGCTGTCATATCTTACATTAGCTGAGGTGCTTAAATTGTGGGAGCCAATCTTTGTTCGCTGCGAACATGCGATCAACCATTTCCTGAATCTCAGCTAGACTGAGAACGGCAGACGTTAAAGGATCGAAGCAAATGGCATGATAGATCATCCGAGGATCTCCTGTGAGCGCCCCTTGAACCGCCAACTCCTCGCAGCGGGCGCTAGTATTGACCAGAATAGCCAAATGATCCGGAAGCGCCCCAACGTGAATCGGGCTTAGCCGTCCCTTGGAGGCTAGAACAGGAACCTCGACACAGCAGCCCTGCGGCAAATTATCGATGTACCCCATATTCCGGACGTTGCCGTTAAATTCAAAGAGAGTGCCGTCACCAATCGTCGCATTGAAGATATAGGACGCATACTCCTCGCCGCGCTTCAAATCGATAGGACTGTCTCGCCATTCTTCCATCTGCTTATGCCAGCCACCGCGCAGCTTCTCAGCATAGTTGATGATTTCGGCGTAATGCCCGGGATTCCAGCCTGTGCCATGGGTGCAGTATTTCTCAATCAGATCCGGACGTTTGCGGAACCAGGCATTATATTCCGAATTATGACCACTCGATTCCGTCACATAGTAATCCAGATGGAGAAACATTTCATTGCGGACCTGCTCCTCATTGTAGATTTCAGGCCGCTTCATGACCGCTTCGCGAATGAGTGGGTAAGCGTCTTTGCCCTTCCATTTGTAATCCAAATAGAAGGCTTGATGATTAATGCCCGCGCAGCGGTAGGTAATCTCCTCCATCGGCGCCCCAATCCAACCCGCAAGCATTGCAGCCGTTCCTTGTACGCTATGGCACAAGCCTGTGACTTGCACTTTGCTTTCGCCTTGCATCGCTCTGATCAGCATCGCCATCGGATTCGAATAGTTCAGGAAGATGGCGTCGGGACAGTAGCGCTCAATATCCTTGCAAAGCTCCAGCATCACTGGAATCGTGCGCAAAAAGCGGAAAATACCCGACGGACCTCGGGTATCGCCAATATTGATATCCACGCCGTAAGCTTTGGGGATTTCGATATCCGTGCGCCAGACCTCCAAGTCGCCGACTAGGATGGTACAGACAACGCCATCCGCCCCGGTTAGCGCTTGCTCCCGGTCCGTCGTCGCCTCTACCTTCGCCCTGTACCCTCCTGCGGCGATGATGTTATCAACCGCTGTCTTGGCGTAAGCCAGCCGCTCCTCCGAAATATCCATCAAGGCGATGGTACAAGCCTCAAATGCGGGAAACGTCAGCAAATCTCGAACCAGATTTTTCGTAAACACCAAGCTGCCTGCACCGATAAAAGCAATCTTCGTCATTGTTCACGCTCACTCCTCACTATTTAAGCGAATTACAAACCAAGTCCACCATCAACTGTAAGCTGCTGCCCTGTAATTTGTCCTGCCTGCTCCGATGTGATGAAAAGAACAGCGGACGCAATATCCTTGCCGTTTTGCATGCGACCCATAGGCATCCGCTGGGACGCTTTCTCCAAAGACTTCTCGTCTTCACCCTCCGAAGCAAGGCGAGCCATCTCCCCGTCGGAGGCAACCCAGCCAGGGTGTATGCAGTTCACGCGAATACGCTGCTTGGCTAGCGAGCCTGCCAAATTCAGCGTTAGCGTGACGAGTCCGCCTTTGGAAATCGCATAGGCGAGCGTGTCCGGCGATCCTCTTCTTGCGTGGAGCGAGCCAATATTGACGATATTGCCTCCCCCTCTGCGGATCATGCCTGGGACTGCCGCTTGGCAGGTCAAATAAGCCCCCTTGAGATTAACTCCCATCACAAGATCCCAGAACGCTTCATCCGTCTGGAATAAGTCAGCTCTAGGGAAGATGCCGGCATTGTTCACAAGGATATCCAAGCCGCCGAAAGAGGTCTCTGCGAAGGATACCATCCGCTCCACTTCCGCGCTTTTGGATACATCGCACCGGACAAACTGTGCCGGAAGGCCTTCCCTCCGCCATGCTGCAGCAACGTCTTCCCCTTGCTCATCTACATCAGCAATCACAACGTTCGCTCCTGACAGCAGGAACTGCTCTGCAATAGCGGCGCCGATCCCTTTCGCTGCGCCAGTGACCAGCACGGTTTTACCGTCATATCGCAAGCTGCCTGTATCTTCCATCGTATCCCCTCCTTGATTGCTAGAACTCGTAAGCCCCCTCGGCTGC
>NZ_JBFTQB010000403.1:0-9160 GCF_056398785.1 Paenibacillus sp. 01T422
GCTGCATGTGGCGTAAATGGGATGACATAGATGAGAACGAGCAGCGTAAGAATGAGTTGAACAATTATTCTTGGTTTCATTCGTACCTCCTTCAACGGATACCTTCCGTTAATTAAGCTAGACATTCCCTAGGCTAAAAGCTAAAAAAGAGGGGAGTATTTCACTCCCCCTTTATTTATTAGTCCATCATTCTTGATGCAACAAACGCAAGGTCGTCAACATCGATTTTGCCATCAGCCACAACGTCTGCCTTTTTCGCTTGCTCCCAATCCGGGCTGTTTGTATCTTTGCCATAGTTCGCTRCCACAATTGCCAAATCCCCAATCGTTACTTTCATATCATTCGTGAGATCGCCTGGAATGCCTGGAATCGGTGCAATAATCGCTACGCTGTAGCTCGAAGCTGCTGCTTGCGCCTCTCCGCCTTGCGCATCGCCGAGAACTGCCTTCGATACCGTGATGGTACCTGTTGTATTTTGCTTAACAACTTTAGCTCGGAAAGTCAGCTCCACAACTTGTGCATCACCGCTAACCGCATGAGCTATGCCCTCGCTTACAATGATCATTCTCAGCTTGCCTGCTGATTGCGTAATCGGCTCTATCATGGTGACGCCGTTAATCACGGATTTTGCAGATACGAACTCCAAGGTATTTGCATCATAATCAACAGTCACATCTTGGGCCAATGCCGCTTGTGTTATGTTTTTCAACCCGTATGTGACTTTGAAAGACTCACCGGATTGTACGCTGCTGCCCCCCGTAAGTTCTGTCGAAAGAACCATTGGTGAAGCCGCAATTTGCACCGTGATAACAGCCTCATCAGAATCAGCTACGCCGTCATTTGCTTTGAATGTAAACGAATCTGTTCCCGTTGCGCCTGGGTTCGGTGTATACGTGAATGCACCTGTTGCCGGATTCGTAATCACCGCTGTCCCCTTCGTGCCGTTGACAGCAAGTGAATAGGTAAGTGCATCCCCATCATAACGGCTGACCGACAAATTGCCATTATATACAGCGTCTTTCACCGTATTCACAGTTGTACTTACTGCTGTAGGACTCTCATATAACGAGAGTGAGAAATCGTCGATATACGCCACTTTTCCATCGTTGCTCGCATTTGTATTTTTCCATGAATAAATGTTCGCAGATGTATTTGCAGCGCCTGTTTTGAAAATGATTTTACCTTCTGAATAATCCAGTGTACTTATTGATTTTGAAATCTGGCTGCCGCCGTAATTTTTGACGCCAATACTTTGCATATTGCCGGCATCCATCACTTTAATCCAGCCTCTAGCTACATAGTTCGTATTCGGCGTCAAACCGCTTACGACTTGTTCAGCACCTGAATTATTGCTAACAAACTTCACGGCATTGCTGCCGGAATGTACATTGGCTGGATCGCTAATGATTGTGGCGCCTGTACCATAGAACGAAGTCCATCCTGGAGGCGGCGATGTTGTACCAGCTTCGAATCCACCGTTTTGGAGCAGATTCGACTGCGCAATGGCAACAGTGACTGTTCCGATATTAGAATCGAGTAACCCATCAGACGCTTTGAACGTGAAGCTATCGTTCCCTGTCGCACCTGGATTAGGTGTGTAGACGAAGTCGCCAGTTGTACTATCCAACAGTTGAACCGTACCTAAAGAGCCATTGCTTACGATTGAAAAATGTAGTTGATCGCCATCAGGGTCGCTTGCAGTGAGCTTTCCTGTTACTGGGCGGTCTACTTTTACGCTGTATTTCCCATTCGAGATCAATGGACGGTGATTCACTCCCGTTGTCTCGCCTTGGTATTCGAATGCGCCAATATCCGCAAATCCTTTGTATAACGGATTTCCTTCATAATCTTTACCGCCATTATTAGTCATCGCTATTCCTGCATTAATGGCAGGTGAGTCTGGCTGCAGTTCATAAGCATTGGCTGTTGCCAAACCTGATCCTGCACCACCTGGATGTACAAACTTAGGTTCAGCTGTCACCTTGTTGGCATCGTTAGGCTCATTGGCAGGATGGACGCCACCCGCTTCATAGAACACATTGTTGCTGAACAAAGCATTGCTCCAACTGTTGTTCAGCCAATTCGTAGGTGTTGTCGTGTTCGTGTTATAGAAAATATTGTTATAGAAACTATAACCGCCTTTCACCGTGTTGCCTGAACCCATAATTTGGTTTTTACTGCCATCATAATAAAACACATTATTGTAAATGGAGCCCGTTGTTTTCTCATCAAAAGCAAAGTGTCTGAATATAATGCCGTCGTTCTGACTGACGTTGTAGCGCAATACATCGTTCTCATTAGTACCCATCAGGAGCATAAAGCCCATCGGATTGTCATGGCTGTAATTGTATTGGTAAACCGTATTAATCAGGAATTCGTCGAAGTCAAAAGCGCATCCGTCCTGATTATTAGCGGGACCTCCCGTTACCTCGTTATACTGAATGAGGGTGTTCTTGGCGACTGCCAGCCAAATCCCTGCGATGGCATTGCTGCTCGCAACCCGCGTACCGAATTTGTTCAAGTAGTTATATTCCAGTACAGCTCCATCCGTATCCCGTAAAATAATGCCGTCACCGCCCACATCTTCCATGGTGTTGTGCGCGATGTAAAAACCCGTGTTCCAATTGCCATATTTAAATGTAGCTGTCGTTGAGAATGAATCGTCGCCGACGTAGTTCGCATGAGCCGCAACACGAATGGCAACGCGATCGACTTTGCGGATCGTGTTATTTTCAACCTTCACATCATTGAATCTAGCTGATGTTACTTGGCTTGTTGGAGCTGTTCCTTTGACAACGCCGATGATGCCGCCATTTTCTTTGGGTCCTGCGTTGTTGTTGCCATCAATGTCATGTACATAACAGTTTCGGATATAAATGTGGTTGTATACCCGATCACTTTCATTGGCATCGATGGTAAAGAAAATACCCGCTCTTAGCGCAGCAGAATCGTTATTCTCGATCGCAAAATTGTCATCATTTGTTATTTCTAGATTGCTCAGCTCCCAGTATTCCTGATTTTTCAGAAACACAGCCCCCGAGTTGTAAGTCGTCGTTGAGTTGTAAATCGTTTGATCGAAATTATTCCCTTGCCCGTTAATAAGAGGTCTGTTGCCTGTGCCATATTGGTCGATGATAATCGGGCTACCTTCCGCCCCTGAACCTTTCGGCCATAATTGACCATTCCATGCATCGCCTGCTTTGAGCAAAATCTTGTCACCGGGAATAAATGTCGTGCTGTTCACTTTATTCAAAGTTTTCCATGGTGCAGCTGCGCTTAATCCATCATTCGCGTYATCGCCGGAAGAGGAACTCACATAGAAGGTATGGCTGCCTTGACCCGAGATTTGAATAATCGTTTGACCGACGACACCGCTGCCGTCTTGTGCTGTTGCTTTGACAGTCACGGAGCCATTGTCAATCGCTGTTAACAATCCCGTGCTGCTAATCGAAGCACTTCCTGTCCCATTCTCTACCGACCAAGCTACGTTGGAGGTTGGCGCGCCTCCTGGCTGAGCACTCGCTCCCATTTGGAGYTGTCCTGCACGCGAAGTGATCTCCGTAGCTCCACCTGCTCCTGTCACCGTCAGAGAAGTCATTTTGACATCAAATGTTACCTGCAAAATATTGCTTTTCGCACCGCTTGGATCATTGGCAGTTGCTTGAACTTGCACGTTGCCAGCTTTAACTGGTGTAAGAACGCCCGTGCTCGAAATCGTTGCGACATCCGCTCCTTGCAGGATCGTTATTAAAGCGCTACTCGATATTTCCGGCTTAACCGTGGAAGTAGCCGTTACTTTGACGGTCCCATTCCCCTTCGCTGACAATAAGCCCGTTGCCGAAATCTCAGCGCTGTTCGTTGGCGTACCGTCTGCATTTTCCACTTTCCATGTCACCATGGAAGGTGCGCCAGCAGGATTTACAGCCGCTGTCATTTGCAGTGTACCTGCATCATCTGTAATCGCTGCCGCTCCGCCTTGACCTGCTACGGTTAATTCTGCTAAATCAGCAGTCGTAACCGGTATCGACAGTGTCGCCGAGAGACTTGTTCCAAGCTGTGTCGTTTTAATATCGTCATAATAAGTAACGGCATTATTAGGTAACCAATTGCCGAGCAAAGCGACGTATTGGTATTTCGTTTCCGCTGTTGTCGTACCAACCAAAGTTCCATCGATGTACATCTTGGCATCGGTCCCTGAAGTCAGGTCCCATTTGAACTCATGCCAGGCTGGCGTTGTTCCACGATTCACGGATGAAGGAGAAAATGCGGAAGACATCAATCTCGTAGTAAATTTAGTCCCAGAGCCCGTGGCTCCATCCCAATGTTCCCCCATGAGCAGCCCAGCTGATACATTTACAGCGCCAGATGTGGTTTTGGTACCTACGTAGATATTGTTTCTAGACTGATCAGAAGGGGAAGTTGCCCCAGCGGACCCATTATAAAACCATGCCGTAACAACCCCATTCAGAGCTGCGCCCATATCAACTCGTACCGTATTCGTTGTTGGTCCAGTACGATTAGCACTGTAAGTGCCGCTATGCGCTGGAATGCCAGTCCCTGTTTTGGCCACTACTGCTGTTGATGTTGTTGTCGTGGCACTCGGGTCGTAAGTAAAGCTCCCGATGTTACCGCTTTCAAACCCCTCGAAATATTTCACATCCAAATACTTGATATCCGCTTTGACATCCACAGGCACATTGCCCGCAGAGCCATCGTACGTCAAAATGCCAGTGGCATCATCGATCGTTACACCTTGAACGGTTGAGGTGTAATGAACACTGTTAAGCTCAGGATCTGTTGAACTAGAGGCAATCGTCTTCTTCAGCTCTACTTCTGTTCCATTGCTCATGTGAGCCATTACCTTAAGCTGAACTTGCTCGCCGAGCGTCGCAATCTGCGCTTTGTCAGCTACCACGTAGGTACTCACTACTGTAGGTATTGCCGATGGCGATGGAATAACTGCCGCATAGGCTGTAGGGCTGCTGATGCCGAGAGGTAAATTCACCACATTGACAGCCAAAAGCGAAACAACACCGAAAGAAACAGTGCGTTTAAACGTTTTAATAAAGTGCATGATTCACGGCTCCTTTGTATCGTATGAGAAGCTATAGTCTTCTCCATATGATACAGTACGTATTGTCCAAATCGTGTGCATTATCTTTACTTTTTCGTTTAAATTCTTTACTTATTTACTACGAGAGATTCGACAAAATTTTCAACAAGCTTGCACTCATGTAGAAAAATGACACATTTTGTATCATCAATCATACACTTTTGCGAACAATTAAAATTAGAGGTAAAAGGAGATCAGAGAAACTATCTTCTCTGATCCCTGCACTTTTTCATTTATTCAATGATTTTCGTCGCAATCGCTGCGAGATCATCGATGTTAATGCTACCATCGCCATTGACATCGGCTGCCTTCACTACCTGCCAATCTGCACTCGCTGATGTTTTACCATAATTAGCAGCTGCAAAAGCAAGGTCGCCAATGCTGACTTTGCCATCATGGTTGATATCGCCTGGGGTGCCCACCGATATATTCACTCCTACCGATGACACAGCTGCTGCTGTTTCTGCCCCCGTGCTGTCAGCCAGCGTAGCGTTTGCTACAGTAATGGCTGCTGATGCCGATTGCGAGACAGACTTTGCTCGGAAGGTTACTTCAAGCAGTGGTGTTTCTCCCGTAATCGCGTTCCCAGCACCTTCGCTAGCTGAAATAAGACGTAATTTACCAGAGGTATTCTTTGTTACAACAAGACTTACTTTCTCTTTGACCGATTTGGCCGATACGAACTCCAGTAGGCTCTCATCATAATTTAACACAAAATCCTCAGCGTAAACTTGGCTCGTTACCTTGTTCAGCCCCAAACGAACAACGAATTCGCTACCTGGAGCTACGGAGGAAACACTGCTCAGCGTCGTCTCCGCACTTGAAGGTATTGCCGCTTCCACAGTCACTTGACTTGTCGCCTTAAAGCTTCCGTCAACACTGGTGGCTGTAATCGTAACCGTCCCTGGTTTAACTCCGGTTACAACCCCTTTGCCCGCTGCATTCTCCACACTCGCTACAGAAGTATCACTGCTGCTCCAAGTGATATTCTTGTTGCTCGCAGTCGCTGGCAGTACAGTAGCAGTCAACTCTGTCGTCTGTCCTTGTTTAACTGTTGCGGCAGATTTGTCGACCTGCACTCCCGTCACTGGAATCTGCACAGTCGTATCCTCGCGCACCGCACTTTTCAAATTCGGCAGCGTTTCTTGACCAAGCGCATTGGCAACTACAGCTGTTTCCAACGATGCAGTGGCTGACTCATCTTGCGATGTCGCTTGAATCTTCAACAAAGCTGCATCTGGCGTAATGCCGTTGTCTGCGCTTAGTACGATTCTCGTACGTCCGTTAGCCGACTCGCTTCGAAGCACCTTCACGCCCTCTTGAACGGATTCTACGGCCGTTACATTCAGCCCGTTCGTCGCTACGACGATGTCCATCGCTTTGGCGGGGGATGCCGTATTGCTAACAGCCAACTCGTAATACTTAAGCTGCTGCGTTGTTGGTGTTACCACTTTAGTCAGCTGTAGATTTGGCGCATCCGCTTTGTTTTGATCTTTCTGTGCCACGAACATGCCATTAATTCCTTGTGAATCACCGATGGATACGTTAATGCCTAACCCCTTCAATACCGTTGCAGCCAAATCTTTGGTCGTTCCACCTTGCAAGATTTTCTCCTTGCCTGTATCCGTTGCAACCGTTCTTCCGTTAGCTGCAAAGAAAATCGTTGTCGCCAGCGGTGAATCCTGACCGTGTGAAGTTGCGCTTCCCAGCGTCGTATTGGCGTTCTCCGTGCCTCCGCCGTGATCCGGCAGCATGACAATCAACGTATCATCGAGCAAGTTTTTATCACGTAGAGAGTTAACAACAGTTCCTACGTTCAGATCCGTTTTCGTCAACTGCTCGTAATACTGTTTGGTGTAGAATCCGACACCATGTCCCGCATGATCCATATCGTCAAATTGGATGAACATGAGCGACGTATCGAGCGCTTTTCCGCTAGCCACATATTGCGCGAAAGCAGCTGCGTCTGCTTCATCGCTTCCTGTACCGATTTCGACGCCCACAGACGGCTCAATATGTCCGTCCAAAATATTTTTCCACTGCGCGAAAGCGACCATTTTCTTATTAGGCAAAGCTTCTCGTATCTTCTTGAAGACAGAAGGATATCGGGAGGTTTCCGAATAATAAAACATTCCGCTATCGTCATTGTTGATTTGATGTTTGCTAAAGTCAACCCCATTCAACATAGCACCCCAATTGGGGGACGAACTTGATGGCAGTGTCGTTTTGGCCGTGTAGCTGGCAGCGCCTTTTACAATGAGGCTACGCAGGTTAGGTGCGATCTGCCTGTTACCGACCTGCTCCTTCAGGGAGCTTGGGGTCTCCCAATACGGCGCATTTGGCATCACGGACAAACCGCCGCCATCCATGCCAATCACGACAACCCTTTTATACGGAAAGTACTGTGCGTTGGCGGCAATTGCGTTTTGCAATTCTGAGGAATTACCCAGAGCAAGTGCAAGATCTCCTACCGTAACGACACCGTCCTTATTCAAGTCTTCTGTTGCTTTTGGGTGGATTTGCACGATTTCCGGTTGTGAAGTAAACGAATCATTGACCATTTTGGTGGCACCGGCATAAAACTCTGCTTTACTTACTTGAATTTGTCCTTGCCCAGCATCCGCTTTCGTTTTGAAAAAGACTTCAGAAATTCTCGATTTGCTGTATTCGAGCGGATTGGATTGGCCATATACGATACCTCCCGGAATGGTCAACTTCACGATGCCCGGGGTGGATGTATCTGTAGATATCGCGTTCGTTGCGCTTACGAACTCGAATAAGTTGCTGTCATAGGCCAGCTCAATAACTGATTTATCCACTGCCGTGCTCATCGTTGGCGTACGAAGATCCAGATTGACTCGGAAGGTACTTCCTTGAACCGCATGTTCAGCGCCTATTAAGTTCAGCGAGCCTTTAAAGTTCTCATTCACCTCTACCGGAGGCGCACTATTAAACATATCCCCGACTTCCTGTGCAGTGACGGCCCGTTTAATAACCTGCATTTCGTCCACTTGCATATCAAATGTTGGTACCTCGTAATTGCCTGTACCATCGTTGCCAATCATCGTGGGCAATCCGGAATCAATCGTTCCCGTTCTGCCAGCAATATTCATACTACTCGATATGCTTTGGTATAACGTGCCGGTTTTCACCGAAATCGCTACTGGAATTCCGTCTCTATAGAAATCCGCACGCCCGGTCGTTCGATCATGAGAGACAACGATGTGATGCCATTTCCCGTCAGCTACATTCGGAATCTCCGCATCGGCCCGGGAACTGCCCTGCGTGTTATAGTTCCATTTCAAACTATTGTTCGGCTGTAAAGACAAGGCATAACCTACATTGCTGCCGCTCGCCCAGTTTTTGTTAGCAATAACTGGCGGATCGCTTGATACACCAGGTGATTTCACCCAGAACGCCAATGTAAAGTTAGTGCTCGTGCCGAATTGTAAATTAGCTGGATTGCCCAAATTCACATATTGTCTATTCGCACCCGTTGAGTTGAGATTAAGTGCTTTCCCTTCTCTTCCCGACACATAGGTCGGATTTCCCACTGCTGTGACATTGGTTGCGTTTGTGGAGCTGTCGACTGCATTGTCCTCAAACTTCAATTGAAGCGCAAGGTCCGAAGCAACGACTGCGGCATAGGCGGTTTGCGCCATGAATGGCAGCGTAGCCGTCAAACCAGAAGTTGCTAAAAGTGTAGCCGTTAACGTAGACATGAATACCTGCTTAAACGTTACTTTCACTTGGACTTCCTCCCGAATAAAGAAATGTTTTTGCTGCTTGTAAACACGTTTACAAAACCAAAACAATATAAATACACATAATAACAACTAGTTACTCTGTGATCTTATGCGAGGAAAGGAGAATTAACAAGACTTTCATCGAGAATTTACAAAAGAAAAACAATGTAAAAACACACAATAACAACTGGTTAATATGTTATTTTATTAAAGAAAACATGTGATGACAAGGCTTTCGACAAAAGCTCCCACAATATGTTTTTTCTCGTCTTCTTATGCTTGAATGAGTGAGTATATGGAA
>NZ_JBFTQB010000404.1:0-5499 GCF_056398785.1 Paenibacillus sp. 01T422
GCGCCTCCGCTGCTCCTTCATTCCATTCGATCTTCCCTTTTTTCCAACCAACCTGGTACGTAATTTCACGGTGTTCCTTCTTCTTCTCGCTTCCTGGTTCCACTTTGATTCCTCCAGCTTTTTTCTTCAACTTATATGATCTTGAACGGATTCTCATGCCATGCAGGGCAACCGTTCTACAGGTTTATTAATTGATATTGGGGAATAATGCGTGCCGCCGCATCCCGTACATGCCCATGACACGTAAACAGCAGCACTTGATGCCTGCTGCTTAAGTCGGCAAGCACACGTAGGCAGCTCTCCATCCGTTCCTCGTCGAAATTGACAAGAATATCATCCATGACAAGCGGTAATACCGCTTTGCCAGCGTATTCTTCTACAAGCGCAAAACGCATGGATAAATATAGCTGCTCCGCAGTTCCCCGACTAAGTTGACTCGTGTCCACTGACTGCCCATTGGATCTAACCGCTACAAGACGCTGTTCACCAAAGGGCGCTTTGACATGGGTGAACGCTCCATTCGTCATCCTGGCCAAATAATCGGATGCTCGTAAAAGAACACCTGGCTGTCGTTCCTGCTCGTAGACCTCGCGTGCTTTCTTCATCAGCAGGGAGGCAAAGGAAACCACAGCATATTGATCTACTTGTTCCCGTATCGAAGCCCGAAAAGCTTCAGCCTGAAGTTGGCCGTCGGCTTGCTCGGAGCCTTGCTCCAGCTGTTCAATGTGCGCTGTCAGCTTACCAGCCGATTCGCGGAGCTCATTCGTTACGCTTGTCGTTTCCGCCATCTGCTGCTCAAGAGCCTCCAAGCGGTAAGCCATATCTGCTTCCCCTTGCGTCTCTAACAGCTGCGTATAACTGGCAAGCGACGCACGGCTAAGCATCGCCTCAAGCGAAGATTCCAGCAGCTTCTGCTCTTCTGTCAACTTCCTGCGCTCTTCTTGCTCTCTCTCCTGTACGCGCAGCGCTTCACCATCTTCTGCACAGGCTTCCTGCAGCAAGAAGGCAAGCCGCTCACGCGCGCGCTGCTCGGCAGCATCCAGAAGTTGCAGTTCTTCCACTACCTCTGTATAGAGCGCTTCGCTATGCTTTCTAGTTGCAAGYAGCTTCAACTGCTCTTGCTCCTGCTCTTTCCAGCGTTTTAGCGCAAATAAAGGCTCTTGCCCCGGAGATAGCTGAAGCCGCAATACGATAGCTTCTTCATACTTTTCTACACTTGTCAACAAGGAAGCAAGCCTTGCTTCCAGTTTATGGAGCTGACGGAGACTTTCCTGCCCCTGCTCAATCGTCTGAATGGTTTCCATAGCGGCATCCGGGGACAATCGTCCACTTAAACCAAGGGATACAAGCCAGTTGCTCCAATCCCTCTGAAGCTGCTCAGACTCCGCTACGTGCTGTTCATACAAAAGTCCTCGTTGCTCTTCTTGGTAGTGAAGGGAGTCGCGCATTTCCTTCGTATCCTGCAGCTTTTCCACCTTGCGCTGCTGCTGGCTGAGCTGTTGCTTATTGTTCTCAGCTTCTCTCAACCAGGCATCCAACTGCGGCTGGAAGCTATGCAGAGAGTGTGAATCGGCATGGCCTATCTGCGTCGAAGAGGACGTTGCCGATGCTGCCGCAGCTTCGTTATAGCCAATCTGCGACAGATTGGCTTTCATGAACGCAGAGATTTGATCTTGCAAACGTCGCTCCAATTCAAGAAGTTGGCCAGCGGTCGCTTC
This sequence comes from Paenibacillus sp. 01T422, assembly GCF_056398785.1. Taxonomy (NCBI): domain Bacteria; kingdom Bacillati; phylum Bacillota; class Bacilli; order Caryophanales; family Paenibacillaceae; genus Paenibacillus; species Paenibacillus sp. 01T422. The sequence goes on from NZ_JBFTQB010000404.1 coordinate 1,719, forward strand.
ATTCGATGAGGACTCCTGGCTGGGAGACGCCGTCATCGCACGGGAAGCTCGACTATCCGATGTCGATCGATCGCCGAACTGGATGTAGAGTGCCGCGCCAATGAATAACAGGAACGCACAAACAGCCATTGTCCAATTACTTTGCCATGCCAGCAGAATAGGGGCGAGAATCGCCAACACGCCGACTAAARGCACCATACGCTTTCGAAGCTTTCGCGAGGCGGCTTTCCCTGCTTTGGCTGCTTCCTCCAGGCTAAGCTTGTACTGGTTCTGCACAGCTTCCCGCTCTTTGTGATGCTGAACTTCTCTGCTCAGAAGCTGCCACTGCGCGTAATCTCTTGCGATTCTTTGCAAGGCCGTCCCGGGGTCGATCCCTCCCGGTAATGAAGGGGCAAGCCGTACATCGGCTTCCAAGCTACGAATCGTATCTTCGACTCGCAGAAGCTGCTGTTCCAGGCTTTCCAGCTCTGTTCGAACACGCAGTTCATCCGCCCGGCACTTGTGGAACTGTTCCTTGTAAGATCGAATCTGCTCACGAAGAGAGATCGACACCGCAAATGCGCCGATATCCATCTGGCTCTCCTCATCTGCCGCATCTATTTGCTTCAGCAGTCTGCCCAGCTGCGCGCGCCCGTGTTCTTGTTCCACGCGCAGCCCGTCCAAACTGCGCTTCTGTTCTTCGTAAGTGGCCGCTTGCTCCAGCCAATGATTCAGCTCCATCTGATGCGCGAGCACATCAGGCTGAATGCGGATCGCGCCCAGCTGATCTGCTAGCGTTTGCTGCCGCAGGCTGAGCCTTGCGCGCTCCGCATGGAGGCGCTCCAGCTCCGCCTCGAGCGCGTCCAGCCTCGCCGAGGCGTGCTCGGGGAAGCCAGCCAGCTCCGGCAGCGCCGCCAGCTCCTGGCCGATCTGCCGCAGCCGGATCCATCCGCTGCGCGCCTTGCCGGCCAGGCTGAGCCTGAGCTGCTCCGCGCGCAGCGCTTCCTGCTGCTCCTCCAGAGCAGCAATGCGCTCCTCCGCGGAGCGGCGCTCCCCCTGCAGCCGATCATAATCGGCTGCCAAGTCACGGCTGCGGCGCAGCGACTGCTCCAGACCCTCCAGCTCCCTCAGGAGACGATTCATCTCCTGATTGCGCCCGCGGGGTCTGTACAGGCCGTCGGCCTGCGCCGTCAGCTTGCGCTCGGCCTCCATGATGGCCGAGCCGCTTACACCAAGCCCAGCGCTATACAAATAGCCGCTGAGCTCGTCCGTCTGCAGGGTGCGAAGCTCCTGCAGCTCGGTTAAACCGAAAGCGAACAAGCTGCGGAAGAGGTCGGCCGATAGGCCGCCAAGCAGCGTGTTCAGCAGGTCTTCTCCCCCGGTGGTGCCATCACCGAGGGTTACTTTGACGTGCCCCGCAGAGGCACGTCTCCCGCCTGCGGCGGGCGCGTCGTAGCGCTCGACGCGAATGAGCTGACCCTGCTCATCCTGCAGGGTCAATGCGCCACCATGGGCGCCGCCGCCCAGCGGCTCGTAGCGTTCCGACCGGTTCTGCCGGGTCGGGAAGCCGAACAGCACCGCACGGACGAAGCCCATGAGCGTGCTCTTGCCCGCTTCGTTGGCGCCGTAGAACAGCGCCAGCGGGCTGTCCGTATCGAGCTGCCGCTGACGCAGACTGCCGAATCCCTCTACCTGGATGGATACGATCTTCATCCAGGCCACCCCCCATCCGCGGATAGCAGATCCGCGGCCATTTCTTCTGCGGCGCGCAGCCATTCGCGCAGCCGCTCGGGATCAGCCGCAGCCGGATCACCGGCTGACTGCGGCAGGCTATGCAGCGCGGCGAGTGCGTCGCCCGCGAACTCTTGCAGCGCGGCATCGTCGCCGCGCAGCGCAGCTGAAATCCGCAGGAGGTCGCCAATAAAGCTCTTCTCCTGCTGTAGTAGCTCCAGATCGAGCTCACTTGCCGTTCGGTCCTCGATCGATTCAATCCAGACGAAGCGGTTACGCTCAGCTTCGTCCAACCGCAGCTCAGCGATTAATTCCTGCAGCAGCTGCCCTTTGCGGAGCAGGCTGGAAACCGCGCTTCGCCCTTCCAAACTGATACGGACGACACAATCGCGTCCGTCCGCTTCAACCCTAATCCGTTCAAGCTGGTCGCCGATCTTGTTCTTCAGTTCTTGCTCTGTCTGCATGCCAGCAACAGACAGCCGCTGCTGGAACCAGCGCACCTGATCTAGCGCACGAAAGGTGAGATCCGCTCGTCCATTTTCCGACATGTTAACGATATAACAGCCGCGCGGCCCGGTTTCCCGAATATTTCGCCCTTGCAGATTCCCCGGGTACACAATCGCCGGCAGCTCATGAAGCACATTTCTTGTATGTACGTGGCCTAATGCCCAATAGTGCATACCCGCTTTCAGCAAATCCTGCTTGCTGCATGGGGCATAATTATCATGAGCCGGGTCACCGTCGACATTCGTATGTAAAAGCGCAATTTGAGCCGCATCTTCGTGACCTGGCTTAAATAGCAGCGCTAAGTTCTCCATAACCGCTGCGCTGCGATAAGAGATCCCATGGATCTGTGCAATGACGCCTCGATCCGGTTTCGTTACCGTCAGCGTCTCCACGTGATCGCACGCAAAAAAATGGACGTCTGCCGGCCAAACCAGCTTTGCGGCACGTCCATCCTCCGGATCATGATTACCATGAATGATATAAGTAGGGATCCCTTGCGCAGCTAATTGCTCCAACGCTTTCTGGAAGCGAATTTGCGCGCGAAGGGAACGGTCTGACAAATCGTAGACATCCCCGCTGATAAGTACAAAATCCACTTGCTCTTGCACAGCTGCCGCGACGAGTTCCTTGAGCGCGCCAAACGTCGATTCACGCATGCGCTCACGCACTCGTTCAGGCAGCGCCGACATGCCTTTGAACGGGGAATCCAGATGCAAGTCGGCGGCATGCATAAACCGTAGTCGTTTCATGTCTCTAACGCCTTCCTGCTTTAGTTATTTTCGCTTTGCTCTTCGTTCTTTACCGTTGTATGTTCCTCTATTTGATAGCTCTCGTAGACACTTTTCAGCTGGCGCAGAACGCGATTCAACGAATATGTTTTTTTCGCTTTTTCCCAGGCCGTACGCGCTAGGTTGTATCGGAACGTTGGATCAATAACCACTTTTTCCAAAGCATGGCTTAATGCCATTGCATCTCCAACAGGCACCAGCAAACCGTTATGTCCATGTTCAATTTGCTCTGCAATCCCCCCGACATCAGTCCCAATCAAGGCTAGCCAGCATAACGCTGCTTCCGCAAATACGGAACCGAATGCTTCCGCACGCGACGGCAATACAAAGACATCAAAAAATGGCATGAATTCTTCTGGATGCAGCATGTAGCCATAAAAAATCGTTTCTTCGTAAATATTTTGCTGAATGGCCAGCTTTTCCAGCTCTTCCCGGCTTGGTCCATCTCCAATAATATGTAAAACAAAGGGATGACCGCGCTTTTTCAGCTCTCCGCATGCGATCAGCAGTGTATCCAGCCCTTTCGCAGGCACCAGACGGCACACTGTAATGAATTGTGTTACTGCGTTTTCATGGGAAATCGGGCGGAAACGTTTCTCATCAAAACCATTCGGGATCACGCCAATTCGTTCGCTATCCTGTACATACTCTGCGATATAGTGCTTGAATGAATTCGATACTGTAATAATTTGATCGACCTTTGTTTCAAGCTCCTCATATATCTGAGTAAGAAACTGATGCTCCACGCTATTCTCTTTAATACGTCCGTTCAACAC
>NZ_JBFTQB010000405.1:0-6434 GCF_056398785.1 Paenibacillus sp. 01T422
ATCCTCTATACAACTGATTAAAGAAATTGAACCAGGTATCCCTTTGGGACTCCTTGTTCGCGATAAACCTGTACGGGCTGTAACAAAAGCTGGAGCTTTCGGAAATGAACATAGCCTATCCAAGGCTAAAAAAGCATTAAAGGGGGAAATCATGCAATGAATAGACCAATTATAGGTATTACGATGGGCGATGGAGCAGGCGTAGGCCCAGAAATCATCATGAAATCACTGAAGGATGTCCAGATTTATGAAATATGTCGTCCTTTTGTCATTGGCGACGCTAAATTATTAGAAAGAGCAGATCAGTTCGTTCATACGGGTCTTCGTGTCCGCCGAATTGCATCTGTTGCCGAAGCTCAGTTCGAGCACGGTACTGTGGACTGTTATGACTTAGACTTATTGCCAGCCGATCTTCCGATAGGTCAAGTATCCAAAGAAGCCGGACATGCTGCATTCATGTATTTGAAACAGGCAATTGAACTGGCTAACGCGGGAGCAATTGACGCTATTTGTACAGCGCCGTTAAACAAAGAAGCCCTTCATAAGGGTGGACACATCTACCCAGGTCATACCGAAATTTTGGCTGATTTGACGGGCACAGAGGACTTTTCAATGATGCTTTCCGCGCCGAAGTTGAAAGTTATTCATGTCACAACCCACGTTGGTATTCTGGATGCTGTCCGAATGATTAATCCTGATCGTGTCTATAAAGTAATTCGGATGGCTCATGAAACTTTGCAAAAAGCTGGATACGAGTCACCTAAAATTGCCGTCTGCGGAATCAATCCTCACGCAGGAGAGAACGGACTTTTTGGCTATGGGGAAGAAGATGAGAAAGTCGTTCCTGCGGTCAAGAAGGCGCAAGAAGAAGGAATTCAAGTCGTTGGACCTCTGCCTGCAGATACGTTGTTCTTCCGCGCAACGCGGGGAGACTTCGATATCGTCGTTGCTATGTATCATGATCAAGGACATGGTCCGATTAAAGTATTAGGGCTCGAAGCCGGTGTTAATATCACGGTAGGCCTTCCGATTATCAGAACGAGCGTAGATCACGGTACAGCGTTTGATATTGCAGGCAAAGGAATTGCTGATGAGCAAAGTTTGAAAGAAGCTCTTAAGCAAGCGATTGAATTGGCTCCTAGACGCGAACAATAATTACTTATATGACTTAGCCCTGAAGCCTTTGGTTCTACTTATGAAAGAGAAGCGCACTTTTCCCTGGAAACCTACGTTGAAAGAATCAGACCTACGCAGGAGAAATTTACACTTGGAGCTTTTGATGAGAGCCGCTCGCTTGTAGGTAATGTAAGTTTTGTTCGAGACAATGGTCTGAAAAGCATGCATAAAGGAAATGTATACGGCATGTATGTAGCACCTGAAGTGTGCGGGCAAGGTTTAGGAAAAAAACTAATGTTGGAATTGATTAGCCGAGCAAGCAGCTATGAGGGATTGGAGCAAATCAACTTAATGGTTATGTCTGAGAATATCATTGCCAAAAAACTGTACAAATCCTTGGGTTTCGAAATCTATGGCGTGGAACATAAAGCTTTAAAATATAACGGAAAGTATTATGATGAGGATTTAATGGTTCTTTACATCTAAATAAGAGGATCAAGTGGTAAAAAATATTTTTGTATCATGTCGATTCTTCCGATATCTGTTCGTCGTCCTAATAGAGAGTAAATTTCAAGAGGCAAAAAGGAGATCTAACATGGACACTAAGGCTCAATTCGATGCTTATTTCTTCGGAACTTTCAGCCTTTTTTAAGGAAACAAATAAAATTAGTTAGATAGCAAGCCAACAGCTGCACAAAAATTGGAGGGTTACATTTATGAGATTCATGATGATAGTTAAAGCTACAACAGATTCAGAGGCAGGGAATAAGCCGAGTCAAGAACTTATTGATGCCATGCAAAAGTATAATGAGGAATTAGTACGAGCGGGTGTTTTGCTCGCTGCCGATGGTCTGCAGCCTAGCTCAAGCGGCATACGGATTTCCTACCCTGAAACCGGGGGCAAACCGAAAGTTGTTGATGGTCCTTTTACGGAAGCGAAAGAGATGATAGCAGGATATACGTTGATAGAAGTTAAATCCAGGGAAGAAGCCATCGAGTGGGCGATGCGTATGCCTGATCCTCATGGATTTGGGCAAGGGGAAATTGAACTCAGACAGGTGTTCGAGATGGAGGAGTTAGTAGACAATCCTGAAACCGTTGCGAAAGATGCAGCACTTCGCCAACTAGTGCGGGAGCAGCATAAAGCGTGAATTTATCCCCTACACATAGAACCATTGATACAATATGGCGAATCGAATCGCCAAAGATTATCGCTGGATTAGTGCGAATGGTACGGGACATAGGTCTGGCGGAAGATCTTGCGCAGGATGCTCTGGTTATTGCGCTTGATCGATGGTCCGATCACAACATTCCAGAGAATCCAGGCGCTTGGCTGATGACGACAGCCAAACGGCGAGCGATTGATCATATGCGCAGGAATAAACTCCGTGACCAGAAGTATATGGAGATGGCACTTAACCAGGATTTATATGAAGTAGATGACAATAATTTGGACGAGGAGATCGGTGACGATCTTCTTCGGCTGATCTTCATGACTTGCCATCCTATCTTATCGCAGGATGCAAGAGTTGCGCTGACGCTTCGTCTGTTATGCGGACTAACTACGGATGAGATAGCACGATCTTTCCTCGTCGCCGAGTCCACGATCGCGCAGCGAATTGTTCGGGCTAAGAGAACCCTTAATGCTGAGAAGGTGCCTTTTGAAGTGCCAGCCGAGGAGCTCAAGGACCGTCTATTCTCCGTTCTTGAGGTCATTTATCTCATGTTCAATGAAGGATACTCCGCAACTTCGGGACAACATTGGATCCGTCCCTTGTTGTGCCAAGAGGCACTGAGGCTCGGACGTATACTAGCTGAGATTGCCACCCAGGAACCTGAAGTGCATGGACTTGTCGCCTTGATGGAGATTCAATCTTCAAGGTTCAAAGCACGTGTTGACACTGAGGGAGAACCTGTACTTCTTATGGAGCAGAATCGAGCTCTATGGGATCAATTGTTGATCCGCCGGGGTCTGACCGCACTAGAAAGAAGTAGGAAGCTTGGACAGGCACTTGGACCATACGCAATCCAGGCTGCAATCTCTTCCTGTCATGCACAGGCGAGGACTACAGATGAGACGGATTGGGTCCGAATTGCTGCACTCTACGAGGCGCTTTCGATCGTATCGCCATCGCCGATTGTTGAACTAAACCAGGCTGTTGCCATATCAATGGCGTTTGGTCCGGCCTATGGCCTGCAGATGGTTAATGCATTACAGTCAGAGCCATCTTTAAAAGGATACTATTTATTGCCGAGTGTTCGGGGTGACCTCTTGGTCAAGTTAGGGCGATTAGACGAAGCGTGTATGGAATTTGAACGCGCTGCATCCATGACGAGGAATGAGCGTGAAAAGGAACTTTTATTGAAACGGGTAGAGAAATTAAATCTGCAGAGTTTGCAAAGGAGAGTCGGCATAATGAATCCGGAAGTAACTGATTTTATCGAGGCGTTGAAAGAACCATGGCAGAAAGAAATGTCTGTAGTACTGCGTCAAATTGTACAGGAGGCTATTCCAGACGTTCATGAGCGTATACAATATAAGAAACTACATTTTTTGAAAAATGGAAAATATGCCGCCGTTCTATCGTCATCGAAAGACGCAATAAGCTTCACGATCTTTAATGCTACTGGACTTACGCTTCCGGATGGCTTGTTCGACGGTCCTCCGGAAAGAAAGACCTTGAAGCTAAAGCAAGGGCAGACGTTCGATTCCGAGCTTTTGAGCTCATTAGTGAGTCAAGCTGCTGCTGGACTTTAAGAAGGAGGAAGATAGTTGTTCAATGAAATAAAGAGTTACATGGACTTACAAATGGTGAAAATTCAAGGTGGGGACATAGAGTTAAGAGACGATCGTATCAAACGTAAATGGATAGCGGAAATTAGACCTTTTCATATGTCCCAATATCCAGTAACCAAGGGCTTATACGATGCAGTCACAAGTTTAACCCCAGTTTCTATTACGAGTGATCAAAAGCCTGTTGTTAATCTTTCGTGGCATGAAGCCATCAATTTCTGTAATCTGCTCTCCCGAAATACTGGACTTAATGAATGTTACACGGTAAGTCTTGATGGAGAAAACATGATTTGCAACTGGGAGTCTGACGGCTATCGGCTTCCAACTGAGGAAGAGTGGCAATATGCCTGTAAAGCGGAAACGACTGGTTATAGATACGGAGAGCTTGATAAGATTGCTTGGTATAATGAAAATTCTGGTGGATACATACAGGAAGTTGGAAAGAAGGCACCGAATTCATGGGGGCTGTACGATATGTTAGGCAATGTTTGGGAGTGGTGCTGGGATGTATACGATGAGGAAGTGTACGGCTCCTACCGGATTTTTCGAGGAGGGAGCTGGGCGGAAGAGGCGAGGGGCTGCGGAGCTTCGTGCCGTCGTCGCAGTCATCCGACACTTCGTATAGATGATCTTGGATTCCGAATTGTCAAGTCATTTTAAATTGATTAACGAAATAAAAGCCCCAGGAATGCTAATCGTCCTGGGGCTCTAGTTCGTTTATTCGACTGCACTTTCAAGATTTTTAAACTGATTAGAGAACATTCGGGAGTACGTACCATCTTGATTCATCAAAGAACTGTGACTGCCTTGTTCGGCGATCTCGCCCCGATCAATAACCATAATCGTATCTGCATCCCGAATCGTATTCAGCCGATGCGCAATTATGAAACTTGTGCGTCCTTTCATGATCGAGAGCAAGGCTTCCTGGATATGCAATTCCGTTCGCGTATCAATGCTGCTCGTCGCCTCGTCCAGAATGAGAATCGAAGGATCTGCCAAGATAACGCGCGCAATCGCAAGCAACTGGCGCTGCCCTTGACTTAAATTCCCGCCATTCTCAGAGAGCGGGGTATCGTAACGCTTGGGCAGCCGGCTGATGAAGGCGTCTGCATTCGCGAGCTTGGCTGCAGCAACTACTTCAGCATCTGACGCATCTGGCTTGCTGTATTTGATATTCTCCTTAATGGTGCCGGAGAACAGATACGTATCTTGCAGCACGATGCCGAAGCTGCGCCGTAGACTGTCTCGCGTATAGGATTTAATATCGCGTCCGTCAATCAAGATCGTACCGCTCGTAGCGTCATAGAACCGGGTCACCAGATTGACGATTGTCGTCTTGCCTGCGCCAGTAGGTCCTACGAGCGCAAGGCTGCTGCCAGCTGGCGCATCAAAGCTGACTTGATTGATGATCGGCATGTCGGGCCGGTATCCGAAGGTTACGTCTTGGAAGGTGACGTGTCCAACAGGCTTCACCAGATCGATAGCTCCAGGCTCATCTTCCACTTCCTCCGCTTCATCCAACACTTCAAAAGCGCGTTCAGCCCCAGCAACACCTGACTGGAGAACGTTATATGTGTTCGCGATTTCGTTAAGCGGCCTCACAAATTGTCGCGAGTAGCTTAGGAAGCTGGCAATAACGCCGACGGTGATGTGGCCTTTGACGGCTAGAATACCGCCAACAATGGCAACGGCGGAGAAGCCGATGTTATTGATAACGCTTAAGAGAGGCATCAGAAACCCGGACCAGATTTGTGCCTTCAACCCAACCTCATAGAGTCTACCGTTCACGTTATTGAATTCATCGATCGCTTTCTTCTCACGATTAAAAGCTTTGACTACGAGAAGTCCGGAAATGGTTTCTTCGATATGTCCATTCAGCTTACCTAGCTGTGCCTGTTGATCTTTGAATAACACACTCGTTCGCTTGGTAATCGTTTTGGCCAAAAAGAACACGAGCGGAACAGTAATGAGACTCGCAAGTGTCAATGTGGGGCTTAAAACCAACATCATAACCAAGGAACCAACAATGGCAATTGAGCCTGACATCAACTGCGTAGTTGATTGCGAGATTGAGTTGCTCACGTTATCAATATCATTCGATAACCGGCTCATGATATCGCCATGAGAGCGTCCGTCGAAAAATGCAAGAGGGAGCTTTTGCAGCTTCGCAAACATCGTTTGCCGAAGCCGCCTCACTACGCGCTGTGCAAGTCCGGCCATCACCCAGCTCTGCAGGAAGGTAAGCCCGCCATCCGCGATGTACGTGGAAATAAGGACGATCAGCGTCACATCAAGAACGCTATAATCAACCTGGCCTCCCGCCATAGCGTCGACGGCTACACCAATGAGATAAGGGCCAGCTAGTGTCAAAGCGGAGTCCACTATAATGAAAAGAAAAACAATTGTCAGCCATTTTCGTTCTGTACCTAAATACGACCATAGACGGCGTAGGGTGCCTTTGAAATTTTTGGGCTTCACGGCAGGAGCGCGACCTCCCCGACCCAGTGGTCCCGCAATCATGGGG
>NZ_JBFTQB010000406.1:0-8408 GCF_056398785.1 Paenibacillus sp. 01T422
CCTTAACTTCAACCAAATACCGTATCTACGGAAACGGTCAAATACGTCCATAGTTCTTACAATTTGAGGAGGAATGTACGATGTCCACAACTTTATCCCAAGCCAAAATTGCTTTTGTCGGTGCAGGCTCCATGTCGGAAGCCATCATCCGAGGTCTGATCCAGACCAAAGTAGCTGATCCACAGCATATTTATGTAATGAACCGTTCTGATCAAGATCGGTTAGCTTTTCTTCGTTCGGAGTACGGCCTGCAAGCTACTTCTGATCCCGTTACCAAAGAAGCTTACCTACGCCAAGCGGATGTCGTTGTGCTTTGCATGAAACCCAAAGATGTTGTGACCGCTTTTGAAGATTTGAAACCATTTTTGAATGAAGATCAATTGCTCGTTTCCGTCATCGCCGGCCTATCCATCGCCAAAATGGAAGTATTGCTGGATTCGAAAATGGCTATCGTTCGGACAATGCCGAACACGTCCTCAACGATTGGATTGGGAGCTACAGGAATGAGCTTCTCTGCAAACGTTAATGATACATTCAAGCAGCTTGCAACCCAAATGTTCGAAGCAGTGGGCATCGTGTCCATTGTTGAAGAAGAGAAACTTGAAATTCTTACTGGCGTATCCGGCAGCGGTCCTGCTTATGTCTACTATTTCATGGAAGCTATGATCAAAGCTGGCATCGAAGGCGGTCTGACCGAGGAAGACTCCCGTCAATTAACACTGCAAACCGTGCTTGGCGCCGCACATATGGTCCAGCATACACAAGAAGATCCGGCTGTGCTTCGTCGTAAGGTAACGTCTCCAAATGGCGCTACACAGGCTTCAATTGAAGCGTTGGATCATTACCAATTTACGGAAGCTATTACGAAGGCCGTATTCCGCTCAGCTGAACGGGCCAAAGAAATGGGCGAGCAGATCGCAGCCCCAAGTCCAGTGAGCAAATTGTCCTAAATGAACGAGGTTTTATTCTAGCAAAGCAGGTGAACATTTACGATGAGTGCATATTGTTTAGCCACATATCGGAGTTTCGATGAGAAAGCCGATTTTCATAAAAAAGCAACTGGCATTGCTGTCGGCCTGACAGTCGGCTCTTGGACCGAACTGCCTGAGGCTCAGAAGGCCCAAATGGAAAAGCATCTCGGCAAAGTGATTGCCGTGGAGGTTCACGAGCCTGCGCCTGGAGAGCCGATCGCTACGCGCTATGCGGATATTACGATCGCTTATCCCGACGTCAATTTCAGCCGGGATATCCCTGCGCTTTTAGTCACCGTTTTCGGTAAACTGTCCATGGACGGCAAAATTAAGCTTATTGACTTGAAATTCTCCACCGACTTCCTTGCTGGCTTCTCCGGACCGAAGTTCGGCATGCAAGGCGTGCGCGACCTTCTTGGCGTGCATGACCGTCCGCTGCTGATGAGCATCTTCAAATCCGTTGTCGGCTATGAGCTGCCAGCGCTGCGCGAACAATTTTATTTGCAAGCGGCAGGTGGCGTGGATTTAATCAAAGACGATGAAATCTTGTTTGAAAATCCATTGACTCCGCTTGAGAAGCGGATTGAGATTTGTATGGAAGCAGCTGAACAAGCCTCCCAAGAAACTGGCCAGAAGCTGCTGTACGCCGTTAATTTGACCGGCCCTACATCGAAGTTAGCTTCCCAAGCCAAGAAGGCGATTCGGGCAGGAGCTAACGCTCTTTTATTCAATGTATTAGCCTACGGCTTCGATGTCCTGCATGAGCTAAGCGCCGACCCTGAGATTGCAATTCCGATTATGGCGCATCCAGCAATGGCTGGTGCAACGTATCCTTCACCGCATTATGGGATCTCTCCTTCTGTGCTGCTAGGTAAATTGATGCGTCTTGCAGGAGCAGATCTGGTGCTCTTCCCTTCTCCTTACGGTTCTGTCGTCATGCCTAGAGAAGAAAACCTAGCAATCAAGCATGTGCTGCTAACAAACGACCTACATACTGATTACAGCTACAATGCTCCGGCAGATGCTCAGTTGAAACTGGCTGCTTCCTTCCCTGTTCCGTCTGCGGGTATACATCCTGGCTTGGTCCCTCTCATTCTGAGAGACTTCGGTCAGGACGTTATTGTGAATGCAGGCGGAGGTATTCATGGTCATCCGCTTGGTACAATTGCGGGAGGACGAGCATTCCGTCAAGCGATCGATGCAACCCTGCAAGGAATACAGCTTCGCGACTACGCCCAAACACATCCAGAATTACAATCAGCTATTGACACTTGGGGGATCAGAGAATGAGTAAGGAGCGCATCATTTTTTGCGATTTTGACGGTACCATTACCGTGAACGATAACATTGTGGCTATCATGAAACATTTTAACCCAGATGGTTGGGGAGCGATCGTGGAACGCATTTTAGATAAAAGCATGTCGATTCGTAAAGGCGTCGGTGAAATGTTCGCCCTATTGCCTACTTCGCGCAAAGATGAAATTGTTGAGTATGCCATTCAGAATGCGGTCATCCGCGATGGTTTCGGGGAATTCGTGGACTACTGCAAAGAACAAAACATCAAGTTATTAATCACAAGCGGGGGTATCGATTTCTTTATTTACCCGCTTCTGAAGCCATTTCCCATTCCACACGAGCATATTTACAGCAATGCCTCCTCATTCGAGGGCAGCGTCATTGAAATTTTGTGGCCTAACAAATGTGATGAGCATTGCCAAACAGACTGTGGTATGTGCAAAACAAGTATCATACGTTCTTATGATGCCAATCGTTATGAGCGGATCATCATCGGAGACAGCATTACAGATTTCGAAGGAGCTAAGCTGGTCGATACGATTTTTGCTCGCTCCCATCTTGTCGATATGTGTGAGAAGCTCGGATACGCGTATTACCCATTCGATAACTTCTTCGATATTATGAAGCAACTGGAGGCTGAACCTGTAGCATGAGTATTTTACTGGAAGAGAAACAACGCGCTTTCGCGGAACTGCGCGAAATTAAAGCCAATTTAGCAGCAAGAGGCTGGTTTCCTGCGACAAGTGGCAACTTATCCGTTCGTGTAGGCGGTTTTGAGCCTGACCAATTCACTTTTGCCATCACATCAAGCGGCAGAGATAAAATTTTTAATAATCTGATTTCAGAGCTTTATTGGGAGCGTAAAAGCATTCCTGTCGATGGCGTTGAGCTGATCAAAGCCTTCAACATTTGGGATGAAGAAGCGCAAATTGAGATTCCGATTTTGCCAAACTATGCAGAAATCCCGCGTATTGCCGCGCTTGTTGAAGACGCCATTATCCCGCGGATTCCTGGCATCGTCCTGCGCAAGCATGGCATTTATGCATGGGGTGCAAATGCGTTCGAAGCTAAACGTCATTTGGAAGCTTTCGAATTCCTGTTTGAATACGCATATCGCTCTCATTTGCTGAATAAATAATGTGATCTGCTGCAGTAGAAAACTACAAGAGGCTGTCCCGAAGGTCTGTAATGACCTAAGAGACAGCCTTTTTTTATAAACCGGATTCGGTAACTTTAATGCCAAATGTAGAGGGAACTACGATCCGTTATTCCTACGGAATGAATCGATTTCCTCTTAGTAGCGGAACTATGAGCCTCTATTCCCCCCATTTTAACCTCTATGTACGGTTATTTGCACAAATAAAGCCCTGTAGTTCCGCTTCGCCCCTGCTATCAACGGATAACTCATAAATAGCGCCCTGTAGTTCCTATAAATCTTGCATGTCGCTATAATTTTATAACTCATTGACCCTGCAGGCAGAAAAATAGACTGTCTCGCTAGCAAATCACTCTGCTTTGGAGACAGTCCCTAATGTTATCTAGATTGTCTGAAACGTTGTGAATATTCCTTCGCTTGATCCACTGTACCTACTCGGTTACGGCTCCACTCCAGCAGAATCCGGTCAATATAACGGAAGTGTACCTTGCCGGCAAAAACAGCTTCCTTCAATGCCGTCATAATGAGGTCTTCCTTGTATTGATCCTTGTCTAACCAGCCGCTGATCGTTTCGAGCTCCATCGGTGTTAATGGCCGCGCAAACTCTTTTTCGAACGTGGAGAAAATATTTCTGGCTCCCTCATCGATCGGCAGTGCCATGCGCACAGCTGATAATTTGGCCAGTTCTTGCTCAGCTACCTGTTTGGCTAGCCTACGGTAAAGCGGTGTAAGATTATATCTCTCACTGCGAATCCCAGTCGATTCTTCCATGTCTTCATCAATCGTGATGAATTGCTCATGAATCAACTTCTGCAAGCTGGAAATGACCAGATCAGGGGAAGCCGACATGCGGGATTGAATCTCATCCGTGGTTGGAAAGTCGTACTTTTCTTTATCCAAAAAGGAAATGAGATGGATTAGCGTCATGACCTCGATTTCGCTTAACTGAAGGGCACGATAGTTCTTCAGCAGAAGAAGCGGTACCGCGACGCTGCCTTCCTGAAAGCTGGCCAATAGGACGGCCTCGATCTGCTGCTGTGTAGTGAACGATTTACTCATCCGGTCTCCTTTCTACCTTTGGTCGATAAACGGATTACGGATATAGACGATATAGCAAACGTGGGAATGGAATGGTTTCGCGAACGTGATCTAGCCCGCAAATCCAAGCAACGGTACGTTCAAGACCAAGGCCGAAACCAGAATGCGGCACAGTTCCGTATTTCCGTAGATCGAGATACCATTGGTAAGCTTCTTTGGACAAATCATGCTCTTTGAAACGTTGCTCCATTAATTCCGGATCATCAATCCGCTGACTGCCTCCGATAATTTCACCATAACCCTCAGGCGCAATCATATCCGCACATAATACGACTTCCGGACGGCTAGGATCTGGTTTCATGTAAAATGCTTTAATTTCAGTTGGCCAGTGTGTAATGAACACAGGTGTTTCATACTCTGCGGCAATGGCTGTCTCATGCGGCGCTCCGAAATCTTCGCCCCATTCGAATTCATGCCCGTTCTTTTGCAGAAACTCAACGGCTTGATCATACGTAATACGCGGGAAGGAGCCTTTGATTTTCTCCAGCTTGGACGTGTCACGCTCTAAAGTTTCAAGCTCTTGCGTACAATTTTTGAGTACCGTTTGTACGATATGCGATACGAATTGCTCCTGAACTTCGAGGTTTTCGGCATGATCCACGAACGCCATTTCTGGCTCGATCATCCAGAACTCAATCAGATGTCTTCTAGTCTTTGATTTCTCTGCACGGAACGTAGGCCCGAAAGAATACACGCGACCCAGCGCCATCGCAGCCGCTTCCATATACAACTGTCCGCTTTGTGTCAGGAAGGCATCCTCATCAAAGTATTTGGTGTGGAACAAATTCGTTGTTCCTTCGCAAGAGGAAGGAGTCAGAATCGGCGGATCTACCAGATGGAAGCCGCGATCATTGAAGAATTGCTGAACAGCTTGAATGATCTGAGCACGAATTACTAGAACTGCACGTTGGCGCGGACTACGAATCCACAGATGGCGGTTATCCATCAAGAAATCAACGCCATGCTCCTTCGGTGTGATCGGATATTCTTCCGTAATTTGAATGATCTCGACGCCGGTAACATCAAGCTCAAAGCCGCCTTTGCTTCGCGTATCCTCTTTCACATTACCTGTTATGTACAGCGAGCTTTCTTGCGTCAGCTTGGAGGCCGCTTCCCATACGTCTTCTCCAACATCACTTTTCACCACAACACCTTGTATATATCCTGAACCGTCTCTAAGTTGTAAAAATTGAATTTTACCGCTAGACCGTTTCTTGTTTAGCCAACAGCCAATTGTAACTGACTCGCCGACATGATGTTTGACTTCACCAATCGTACATTTCATACTAATTTAGTACCTCCTTGAGTTTTCGTGCGAACCTTCCTCTGCCGGGTTGCCCCAGTCGCTAATTTCGGCGCTTTTCTATTGTACACTATTTCGAGCAAAGATTCAGTGTGTGCCTGATTGAACTAAATCATAGGTGTCTCTGGCGATAACCCACTCTTCGTTCGTTGGTATGACCAGCACCTGCACTTTGGAATTTATCGTTGAAATACGTCGTTCCAGCCCTCTTCCCGTGCGATTTGCGGCATCGTCGAATTCCACCCCGAGGTAAGTCAGATGCTCGCATACTCGCTTGCGCAGCACCTCTGAATTCTCGCCGACACCAGCAGTAAATACAATGGCATCCACGCCATTCATGGCCGCGGCGTAAGCTCCGATGTATTTGCGCAGGCGATACTCATACATCTCAAAAGCCAGCTTGGCGTTCTTATCTCCCGCCTCCATCGCTTCTGTGATCTCCCGCATATCGCTGGATAATCCAGAAATCGCTTGCAGTCCGCTGTGCTTGTTCAGCATGGAGGAGATCTCGCCAATCGTTAGATCCTCCTTGCCCATCGCATAGGGCACGATCGCAGGGTCCAGATCGCCGCTGCGCGTGCCCATCATCAGACCTTCGAGCGGGGTCATCCCCATGCTCGTATCCACCGACTTGCCGCCCTCTATGGCGGCGCAGGAAGCTCCGTTACCGATGTGACAGGTAATGAGCTTCAGCTGCTCCAGAGGGCGTCCTAGAAAGGCTGCGGCGCGTTCGCTGACATAGTTGTGCGATGTGCCGTGAAAACCATACCGGCGCACCTTGTGCTTCCGGTACAGTGCCATCGGTACCGGGTACAGGTAAGCCTGCGCCGGCATGGTTTGATGAAAGGCCGTGTCGAATACAACGGCCTGCGGAACATTCGGCATGTTCGACTCCACGGCGGATATGCCGAGCATATGCGCCGGATTGTGCAGCGGCGCCAAATCAAAGAGCCGCTTAATCTCCTGCTTCACCTCGTGGTCCACGAGGACGGAGCTTTTGAAGCTTTCACCGCCGTGAACGACGCGGTGACCGACAGCATGAATCTCTGCCGTTGACGCGAGCACACCGTGCTCAGGATGAACGAGGAGCGCAAGCACCTTGCGTATCGCCGTTGTGTGCTCCAAAATTTCATTAACCTCGTGAACTTCAGGTTTATCCTTCGGCTCATGTACGAGGATGGCTGTTTCCATCCCAATCCGCTCCACGCGGCCCTTAGCCAGAACCGTATCATTTTCCATATGAAAAAGCTGATATTTGAGTGATGAGCTCCCCGCATTAATGACGAGAATATTCATAACCTGTCACCATCCTTGTCATAAAGGAAAAACCCTTCTCCCGTTTTGACGCCTAAATGACCGGCACGCACCATTTTCTTCAGTAGAAACGAAGGCCTATACTTAATGTCCCCATAATCGCGGAACATCCCTTCTAGCGCATCATGCACCGCATCCAAGCCAAATCTATCGCACATCTCTAATGGTCCGTACTTGAAATCGTAACCGATCCGCATCGCGGTATCGATGTCTTCCGCCGAAGCCACACCTTCGGACAGTGTGTGTAAAGCCTCATTGATGAGCGTGCAAATCAGTCTGGATGTAATAAAACCAGGCGACTCATTGACTTTAATGCCTTTTTTATGAATGAATTCATCAACAAATCGTCTCGTTTGTTCGAAGGTTTCGTCAGACGTTTTCATCGCCCGGATAATCTCTACGAGATTGACTTTCGCAACCGGATGCAAGAAATGCAGGCCAATGACCCTCTGCGGATGCGTCGTGATAGCCGCTATTTCAGTTACGCTGAGTGTTGATGTGTTCGTCGCTAAAATAATAGATGGATTGCAAATTTGATTCAATTGAAAGAAAACATGCTTTTTGGCATTCAAATCCTCCGTAATTGTTTCAATGACCATATCGCATGCGGCCATGTCTTGGAGGGAATCCGCTTTCTTGATTTTAGCTAAAATGAGCTTTTTCTCTGTTTCCGTCAAGGCCCACCGTTCAATTTGTTTATCTAAACTAACCTGGATTTGCTCGAGGGCGCGATCCAGCTTCTCTACTGTTTTCTCTACAAGTAATACCTCTAGGCCACTGGCTGCAAGCATTTCAGAAATTCCTTGCCCCATCGTGCCACCACCAACAACACCAATCGTTTTAAACACCATACCAGATTTCTCCTTCTTTAGAGCTCATACTTATCATTCACAACAGATGGGCAATACAACCTAGGAACCCACTCATATCATACAATTTTTACTTCCAAATTTCATTACTAGTCACAAAACCTTGCGTAAGCTTTACGAGCTTTGACACAAATTGAACATAAAAAAAAGGCTGTCCCGAAAGCAGCCTCTCTATCGCTACTTTCGGTGACAACCTTGGTTATCTTATGCACTTTGTGAAACAGAAGCATCGAATAATTTACGGAACGTATCACCCGAGATGACTTCTTCCCCCATCAAAATAGCGAAGGAATGATCAAATACATTTCTCTGCTGCTCCAGCAGCGACTTGGTCCGTATCATAAGTGCTTCAAGAATAGTCGTATTCTCTTTCATCAATTGATCCTTGGTGACCATTTCAC
>NZ_JBFTQB010000407.1:0-5476 GCF_056398785.1 Paenibacillus sp. 01T422
GGTTAGTTCGATTGTATAACCGTTCACAAATTCAGTATAAGGAAAGTCTTGTGCATGAAACACCGAATGTGGCGAATGAGGATGTCAYCTTCGTGCCAGGAGTCTTGTGGCATTATGGTTTCCGCAGCATTCATGACCATATTCAGCGGTTTAATAAATATACCGATCTGGAGGCAGAGGGCGCAGTAGCAATGGGAAAAAGGTTTAGCCTGCTGCGGATGCTCGTTCGACCTCCCTTGCGTTTCGTACAGAAATATATTGTTCATGGTTTGTATAAAAAGGGAATCCCGGGACTTGCCGTTGCACTTTTCTGGGGAATTTATGAATTCCTGATCTGCATGAAACAGTATGAGCTTGGATTAGCTCATAAACGTGTGAAGCAGTCCAAAGATGGGCCAATCAAGGAGGGGAAAGCTTATGCGACGATACAATGATTTACGGATCTTGTGCACCGGAATGGGCTGGCCCTCATCTCAGCCAGGTGGGTTAAACACCTATTTCAAGCATATATGCGAAAGCTTGGCTGCTCACCATGATCTTGAAGCATTGGTATGCAGTGCAAATAAGCCGGAAGTGAAAAGTGGTCTTCGTGTCATCAATGTGTCCGGTACTGATTTGAAATTGAGCAAACGGCGTGATGCTTTTCGTGGCCAAGCCGCAGAGATGATGAATGGGCAGCATGTTGACATCGTTTATTCTCACTTTGCTCCTTACAGTTTGGGCGTAGCTATGGAAGCGAAAGCACGAAATATTCCGGTTGTTATGACATTTCACGGTCCATGGAGTGAGGAAATAAGGCTTGAGGGCAAGGGTTTGAAGCATCGCTTCAAAACAATGATCGCTAGAACCTGGGAGATGAAAGCTTACCAGCTGGCGGATGCCTTCATCGTGTTAAGTGAAACTTTCCGTGATATTCTTCATCGCCAGTACGGCGTCCCGCTTGACAAGATACACATCATACCTGGCGGGGCGGACGTGGCTCGATTCAAGCCAGCAGCGAATCGCTCTTCAATAAGAAAGAAGCTGGAGCTGCCGGAAGGGAAAACCGTCGTGTTGACTTTGAGAAGATTGGTCAATCGAATGGGTCTGCTGCAACTGCTAGAGGCTTGGAAAGAAGTTGTACGATCCAAGCCGGAAGCTGTGCTGTTAATAGGCGGCAGGGGGCCGCTGCAAGCTGAGCTGGAAAGCCGAATTGTCGAGTATGGGCTACAGTCTAGTGTTAGAATGTTGGGCTACATTCCCGATAGTGAGCTTGCTGATTATTATCAGGCAGCMGATCTGTTCGTTGTACCTTCACAAGCGCTGGAGGGCTTCGGTTTAATAACCGTAGAAGCAATGGCAGCGGGGGTTCCGGTCATGGCAACTCCGATTGGAGGGAATCGTGAAATTCTTGAGAAATACCGGCCTGACATGCTGTTCTCGGGAACTAGCAGTCGTGATATAGCTTCAGGATTAACTCGCATATTGAAGCATCCTGAGTTGTGGCCTACAAGTGAGCAGTGTAGGAATCATGTGTTAGAGCATTATACGTGGAAAAGAGTTTCCGAGCAGGTGAATGACGTATTTAATTCTGTAATGGGTCTTGATAGTCACGCTTACGACGATAACCCATCGGGTGCAGCTAGGAAGAGAGGAGGACGTGAACAAGATGAGAGTAGCTTATTTGGATCATACCGCTAGATGGAGCGGAGGCGAAGTCGCTCTTTATAATCTCATTACGAATTTTGGCAATGAGATTGATCCCCTAGTTATTGTGGCTGAAGAAGGAGCGCTTGTTGATCGGTTAAGAGCTAAAGGGATTGATGTTCGCGTTTTACCTTTAAGTGATAAGG
This sequence comes from Paenibacillus sp. 01T422, assembly GCF_056398785.1. Lineage (NCBI taxonomy): Bacteria > Bacillati > Bacillota > Bacilli > Caryophanales > Paenibacillaceae > Paenibacillus > Paenibacillus sp. 01T422. The sequence continues at coordinate 1,833 of NZ_JBFTQB010000407.1, forward strand.
TGCGTAATCGCAATCGCAATGCCGTGAATTTTCAAGCGGTATCGGCTGCCTTTGAACTTCTGAGCTATGGGAAAAGAGTAGCCAAATTACTGAAAGCTGAGAAAGTCGCCTGTGTACATACGAATTCGTTGAAATCAGCTTTTTATGGAGCTGTAGCTGCAAAATGGGCAGGGATTCCACTCATCTGGCATATTCGGGATCATATTGGCGTTCCGTACTTGAAACCAATCGTTGCACAAGCGATTCGCCTGATGTCCCGATTGCTGCCTAATGGCGTGATAGCAAATTCCAAATCTACGTTGAATGCATTGAATTTGCCGAAGTCGAAGAAAACATTAGTTGTATACTCGGCATTCGCGAATTCCAGATCCAAAGGCCTATCAATCGTCGAGAAAGCATGGCGAAAGCCTTACGTAGTCTTGCTTGTTGGCCGATTGGCAGAGTGGAAGGGTCAGCATATTTTGCTCGAAGCGGCTAAATCCTTTCAATCTGATGACCAAGTTCATTTCTGGTTAGCCGGGGATGCCCTATTCGGAGAAGATGCCTATAAGAAGCAGCTTCTGCAGCAAATCGCCGACAATAATCTGAACAATGTCACCTTACTAGGTCATGTTGATGATATTCAGGCTTTAATGCAGAAAGCAGATCTTCTGGTGCATACTTCCATCACACCTGAGCCATTCGGTCAGGTTATTGTTGAGGGCATGGCAGCCGGTTTGCCGGTTATTGCTTCGAACGAAGGGGGTCCGACTGAAACTGTTGTGCATGGTGAAACCGGGCTTCTCATTACACCAGGGAAACCAGTCGTGCTTGCGGATTCAATTCGCTATCTGCTCGAGCATCCGGAGGAGCGACGCCGCATGAGTGAGAATGGCATTAAGCGTGTGGAGCAACACTTTGTTATCGAACGAACCGTTACCCAAATCACTCATTACTATGCAGGTTTCATCGCTAATTCGTGATGACCGCTTAGAGAGTAAAGGATGGATCAAATGAAAATAGCAATTGCGCATGATTATTTGGTTCAAATGGGCGGAGCCGAAAGAGTTGTTGAAGTCTTTCACCAAATGTACCCGAGTGCTCCCATTTATACGACCATGTTTAGCAACAATCGTCTGCTCGATGAACTGAGAGATGCGGATATACGAGCCTCTTGGTTGCAAAAAATGCCTGGAGGAAAAAGTCATTTTAAAGAAATGCTTCCTCTCTATCCCTTCGCGATTAAGGATTTTGACTTTCGAGAATTTGATATTGTGCTGAGCTCAAGCAGTGCGTTCATGAAGAGCATTCAGGTGCCGAAGAACACCTTCCATCTCTGTTACTGCCATACCCCAATGCGCTTCGCATGGGATTATGACACCTACATGGAGCGGCAAACCAAATCGAGTGTGATGAAACGTCTTTTGAAAATTTATATCGATCAGCTCAAGCAATGGGATCAAAAAACGTCAGTGAATGTGAATCAGTTTATCGCGAATTCCTCGGTCGTCAAAAATCGCATCCGAAATTATTATCACCGCGATTCCGATGTTATTTTTCCACCGATTAATACAACTCGCTTTCATAGCTCGACGAACATTGATGATTATTATTTGATCGTATCAAGACTTGTGTCCTATAAACGTATTGATCTGGCTGTAGAAGCCTTTAACCGAAATGGTCTGCCCCTACATATCGTTGGGGAAGGGCCCGATCTGATGAGACTTAAAGCAATGGCCAAAGGGAATGTTCGTTTTCTGGGAAGGTTAGATGACAGCTCAGTGACCAAAATGATGGCAGAGTGTCGAGCATTAATCTTTCCCGGCGAGGAGGATTTCGGCATTACACCGCTGGAAGCCAATGCGGCAGGAAGACCTGTCGTTGCTTATCAGGCTGGTGGCGCGTTAGATACAATTGTGCCTCATGTGAATGGTGTGTTTTTCAAACGGCAAGAGGTTGAGGATCTGCTGCTGGCTATTCAGGAAGTGGAAAACCATGCATGGGATGTGAGGCGAATCGTCGAGCACGCTCAGAAATTCGATGAAAAAACATTTATGGAGAAATTAAAAATCTACATGGCTAAAGCTTATCAACAATTCAGAGAGGGGAATTAATCGTATGGATATTGCAGTAATTGGAACAGGCTATGTGGGATTAGTTTCCGGGGTGTGCTTCGCTGAGGTGGGTAATAATGTTATCTGTGTGGATCAGGATGTACAGAAAATCGAAAAGCTGCAAAATCTGATTTCCCCCATCTACGAGCCTGGCATTGAACAGCTTATGGAGAAAAATATACATGCTGGCCGGTTAGCTTTCACAACGGATCTGGCTCACGCCATCCATCAATCTGAACTCATTATCATTGCCGTGGGAACACCATCCTTGCCTAATGGCGAGGCTAACTTGTCCTATATCGAGCAAGCAGCCATGGAAATTGGCAAGGCTATGAACGGCTACAAAATCATTGCAACGAAAAGCACAGTTCCTGTGGGTACGAATGAACATATTCAAATGATTATTGCGATGAATACGCAGCAGTCTTTTGATATCGTATCGATCCCAGAGTTTCTGCGCGAAGGTTCCGCGATCGACGATACCCTGCATCCGGACCGAATTGTGCTTGGGCTGGATAATCAGAGTTTGGCTGAACCACTCACAGATCTGCACCGTGCTTTTACGGATCAGATCTTCATCACCAGTATTCGGAGTGCCGAAATGATCAAATACGCTTCGAATGCTTTTCTAGCGACGAAAATTTCATTTATCAATGAAATCTCTAATATTTGCGAGAAGGTGGGCGCAGATGTCACGGAGGTTGCCAAAGGGATGGGGAAAGATAAGCGAATTGGTTCGTCCTTCCTGAGTGCCGGTATCGGCTACGGAGGCTCCTGCTTTCCGAAGGACACAGACGCTTTGATTCAAATTGCCGGCAATGTCGATTATGAGTTTCAATTGCTCAAGTCTGTAGTTGAAGTGAATAAATCGCAGCGTTACAAGGTGATTTCTAAGCTGGAAGCTTCGCTTGGAGTGCTTAGTGGCAAAGTTGTGGGCATTTGGGGACTATCTTTCAAGCCCAATACGGATGATATTCGCTACGCGCCATCGATTGAAATTGTTGAAACGCTGATCCGAGCAGGAGCGACACTGAAGTTGTACGATCCTATTGCAATGGATAAATTCAGGGAGCGTATCGATCATCCGTCCATTCAGTGGTGTGAGAATGCCATGGAAGCCGCAACCCACGCCGATGCAATTTGCTTGTTAACGGATTGGGAAGAATTCAAAACAATCTCCTTGTCACAACTTATTTTCGTCATGGAACAGCCTATTCTCATAGACGGCCGCAATGTGTATAGCCAAGAACAAATTCAGGGTACTGGGCTCAAGTATTATTCCGTTGGGCGACCTGACTTGATTGGTGTATCCAGGCCTAAAGCGCTGGTTAGATAATTTGCTTGTATCACATATAAATCAAATGGAGCGTGGTTTTCATGAAATTGGTTCTTCTTTCAGGCGGTTCCGGTAAACGACTTTGGCCATTGTCCAATGATTCTAGATCCAAGCAATTCTTAAAGGYACTTGAGGATGATAAAGGCAAAGATGAATCCATGGTACAACGCGTATGGAGGCAGCTGCAGAATACAGGCCTTGGCGAAGATGCGTAC
>NZ_JBFTQB010000408.1:0-5473 GCF_056398785.1 Paenibacillus sp. 01T422
GTCCATGTACAAGTGGTCTCCCCATTCCTTGGATTCTAACCGATTGGCAGGCACGGTAATGGTCTGAAGGCCGCCTACAACTTCTGGCTCAAATTGAATCTCATATTCCGGCTGCCGCTGCAACAGAACTTGATGCAAGTTCGGGCCATTGTCAGCTTCTTCTATACAATACACCAGCGGTCCACGTTGAAGCGCAACTTTCCCGATCGTTTCACGCACCTGAGGATGACCCGTCATCCTATGGACCGGCATAGACAAATCAAGTTCAACTTGATCTCCTGGCTGCCACTTTCTATCGATGTAGGCATAACCATTCACACAAATATCAGTAAGAGAAACAGGTTCATTTTGAACAATCAACTTCGCTTCTCGGCACCATTTCGGTATTCGCAGTGCCAAGGTGAACTCGGTCTCCTGCTCAACATCTACACGAAAACGTACATGCCCATTCCAAGGAAATTGCGACTGTTGCTCCAGCTTGACCTGCTGTCCTTCGATATCCAGGGTTGCTTGATTGCCAATATACAGGTTCGCGTAAATCGTTCTCCCTTGCACGTTATACACATAATGACCTAACGAAGCGAGCAAGCGAGCAATATTCGGCGGGCAACAAGCACATCCGAACCATCCTTGCCGCTCTGCCTTCACATGGTTCACCGTGTGATTCTTACCGATGGCATCCGGCCATACCTCTAATGGGTTGACATAGAAAAACCGTTTCCCGTCGCGTGACATACCACTGATAACGGTATTGTAGAGGGCTTGCTCCATGACATCCGCGTATTCGCTTTTTGCCTCAATTTGCAGCAAGCGCTGAGCAAAGAAAATCAAGCCAATCGAGGCGCAAGTCTCCGCATAAGCTGTATCGTTAGGCAGATCATAGTCAAGCGAGAATGCCTCGCCATACTCCATCGAACCAATTGCCCCAGTTATGTACATACGTTTACTGACAATATTTCTCCATAATCGACGGCAAGCATCAAGAAGTTCAGCATCCCCTGTTTCCGCCGCTACATCGGCCATCCCCGTGCACATATAAACAGCGCGAACCGCATGCCCCTCTGCTGTGTCTTGTTCTCGAATCGGTCTATGAGCTTGACTGTAAGCACGATCATGAACGATATCTAACGCTGGAAAATGGACCTTCTCATTCCGGCGATGGTACTCCATTTCATAAAAGCTCGGCTCTTTCCCTCTTTCGTCCAGAAAAAACTGACTTAATCGCAAATAGGTCTCATTCTGTGTGACATTGTACAGCTTAACAAGCGCTAATTCAATTTCTTGATGCCCGTCATACCCATTCAACTTATCTGGACCTGGCCCAAATACTTGATCTATGCAGTCGGCTAGACGGCAAGCCACATCAAGAACCTTACCTTTCCCTGTCGACTTGTAGTAAGCAACGGCTGCTTCAATGAAATGACCTGCACAATACAACTCATGGCACTCAGCTAGATTCGTCCATCTGTTCTCAGGCTCTTTGAGCGTAAAATAGGTGTTCAAATAACCATCTTTCTGCTGCGCCCTGGCAATAATATCGATGACTTCATCCGTCAATTGTTCCAGCTCTGGGTCCTTACTTGTCTCCAATAAATAACTTACAGCTTCAAGCCACTTCGAAACATCACTGTCCTGAAACACCATGCCATAGAATTCGCCAGTCTCCAAGCCAGCTGCAATTTTAAAATTTTTCATCGCATGGCTTGGCTCTGCACCCTCAATTCGATCATTCAACGCTTCCCATTGATAAGGAACAACGACTTCACGAACCAAACGAATATACTCGGACCAGAAATCATCCGTAATCTGAATCTGTTTCAATGGAACAGGTCTTGCAATGGACAAAGTCATGTGAGAGTTCCCCTCTGCTTTCATAATGTGATTCATAGAAATAACAGCGAGACCCGCCATCCAAGGATGACAGGTCTGCCTTGCTGCGATAAACTGCGATGAATTATTCCTGGTTTAACCAGTCATCCAGAATCATTTTGGCCACTGCCGCCAGCACCTGAATGTCAATAACGCCTCTGTTATAGATGTCGGCTTTCTCAATTAGGGGCCAGTTGGCATCTGTAGACCTCGTTCCGTAATACTTAGAAATTAAGGACAAGTCATTCAAAGTAATACTTGTTTCACCCGGTATTAATGTAATGAATGTGGCCGAGTAGGTTTGTACGGCTGCTTGCAAAGTGATTACCGCTGCATCCACTTGATTTTGCGAGGATGAGCTGTTAGCAATCGCTTGAGCACTGCTGATAGCTGCCTGCAAGGCTGTTCTCGCTGCTACCGGATACATACCGATTTTTGTGCCTTCTTTTGTAGTATCAAGCTTGCCTTGTGCTTGTGAAATTGCGGCGTTCAGCGCCGATGTATCCACGTTTTGAGTGTCTACTGTGATTTGGAAGGCATGAGTGGCGCCTTCAACCGTTCTACCTACACCGTCTTTCGATATTTCAAAATCGGAGATGTAGACGCTGGTTGTTACCGTCTCACTGACTGCTTGAGCACGAGCGTGAACGGTTAACAGCGGACCAGACTCGCTGACTTCGTTATTGCTACCTTCACCAGCCATAAGGATCATAATTTGGCCTTTATCCGCTTTTACACCTGTATCCAACACTCGGAAATTAGATTTCACAGCGCTGAGCACGTGGTCTGCCAAGGAAAGAGTGCCGTTGCTATTCGTTTTTGTGTCGAATTGTACTTTGCTTGGGTCGTAATTCAGCACCAAATTCAATGTCGTGAAGCTGGTACGTAGTTTATTCACCCCAATGCTCAGATCAAAATTCTGAGAACTGCCAACGGAAGCAGGGCCCGTTAATGAAGCTGCCGTAGTACCTGCTGAAACGACAGTAACATTCGCTTTTGCTTTGACAGTTGTTCCTTGGGCTGCACCATTGACGGCAAATGAGCCCTCTTGTGCATAGTTGGCTGGATCAACCGCATCCCATGTGACATTTACGAGCGATGTTGAGGAGTCGCTATACACCGCTGTAACCACAGATGGTAATACAGGAGCTGTTCCCGCTTCCGTCGTTACGTTGATTTCGTTGATGCTTGCGATTTGCTTCCCTTGATAAATGTTCTGAACTTCTTGTGGACTCTTATCCAGACTATAAATTTGGAAATCATCCATTACTCCACCTTTTAACGGTGCGCCATCCGAATAACCGCTAACGCCAATTAATTTAGGGTCGTTAGTTGGCGTAATGCTGTTCAGAGCTCCCTCAACCACTACCTGCTGGGCTACACTATTTTTGTAAATAGCGCTTTGCTTGGTAACGGAGTTAAAGGTAAACGCAACATGCGTCCATTCATTTAATGGGAAAAAGACATTCGGTGTTTGAGCGACCTTGAATAAGTTCGTCCCGTCAATCATCATGACAATTGCGCCATTGAGTGTGATGAAGAAGCCTTGACCCGCATAATTGCCATTCGGCTTGAACCATGCGACAACTTGTTCACCGCTAATGCTGGCTGTGCGCTTGAACCAGAAGGAAACCGTAATATCCGCCGGCTGCAAATCCCGGCTGGTACCGGCGTCAATTTTGCCGCCGTTCAGGTTCAATCCTGCGCCATCATGGCCACCTGCTACCCAAGCAGCAGATCCACCCGTAGTCGTCTTCAACGTGCCGGTATTCCCTTTATTTGACGAATCCGTTAGCGTCGTTCCGCTGCCTTCGTCAAATTTGTACCAGAGCATCAAATCGGTTCCTGCCGCCGGTCCTGGCGTTACGGTCACGTTCGCTACGGCTTTTAGCTCCGTACCTGCAACAGTTCCTTCCACCGTGAAAGTTCCTGCTTGCGCATACTTCGCTGGGTCAGGCTGCTCCCATGTGACCCCAACAAAATCATTGCTCTGATCGGAATAGTTAGCCTTCACAGTACTTGGTAAGAACGGTGCTACTCCCGCCCTGGTGGAGACAGCAACTGGATCAATGCTTGTTAATGTTGGCGTTCCAATAACCGTTACGATCGCCATCGCTTTCTCAGATGTACTAGGAACTACACCATTTACGATAAATACATTGCCTATTGTAGCGAACTTTGAAACATCCACTGGATCCCAGGTAACAGCTACTTTCGTTGTCGTGCCATTTTTAAGTATCGCTGTTACGGAAGTCGGTAATTTCGGTGCTTTGTTTACAACAGCATCCAAGGTGATACAAGGAATACTAAGAATGTCGAGTGGATTCTCACCTGTCGTGTGCAACCGCAAAACCGTCACCGAATATTTAGGCAAGCTATAGTCAAAAAGTGGACTTACGGCAGAGATAGCCTTTGTTTGCGGGGCAACTTTTGCCGGATTCGCTAACGAGTTCTCGTCCGTCAAAGCGTTAGCGGCAAGTACCGTTGCCGTTCCTTCTAGAGACAGGTTGGCTGCATTGATCCCGTCCAATTGGATACGAGTGTTTTGCGCAGCACTAGAATTGTTTACTAGTTTCACAACAATATCACCAGTTGCAAGGTCCTTGCTGACAGCCGAGTAAACACCTGCTAGGGCACTCGCGTTAGGTTTGGATAGTGTGCTAGGCAGTACATAAGAGCTTTTGCTCGTGTTGCTGCTAAATATCTTCTGAACCTGATAGGACGTCGTTCCATAGACTTGTGAGTTATTAAAGAAAATGAGATCTGGCCACCATTGTGTGTATGTATTTCCTCCTGCGCTTCCCAACTTAGCAAAAGTTGGCGCATAAGAAGCAAACTTCACAATGTCCCCATTGCGCTCTAAACCGGTCATGTACGCCGCTTCGGCAAGCGCGCCTTTCATCGAGTTGCCTGTATTGCCATCGCCATTATTGGCGGCGCCAGCATCATTTTTAACCGCATATTCGCCTACAAATACCTGTTTGGAATTACGGTCGTAACTATCGTACCTGTTCGTATTGTTCAGCATAAAGGAGGCATTCGTGTAATAATGCTCATCGATGACTTCGGCTCTGCCCTTCCCTTTACTTGGGTCGTTCATCCAATTCCAGCCTGCGGCAACATCTGCACTGCCGCCCGTTGAAAAAATGAGATTCATATACGGATATTTGGCTTTAATCGCATCGTAGAACAACGGATATCGATCATAATAATCCTGTCCCCAATGTTCGTTGCCAAGGCTCATATACTTCAAATTGAAGGGAGCCGGATGTCCGGCAGCAGCGCGCTTAGCGCCCCATTCTGTGGAAATATCGCCATTGGCATACTCGATGAGATCTAACGCATCCTGAATGAATGGTTGAATTTGATTCAGCGGTGTGTTAGGACCACCTACGAGGAATTGCTCTACCATGCCTACGTTAACAACGGGCAGCGGCTCCGAACCGAGATCCTCCGCCAATTGGAAGTATTCATAGAAACCTAAACCGCCCGATTGGTTTTGTGTTAGCGCAGCCCCTTTCTCGCCACGGTTTGCCGTTGACCAGAAGTTGATGTTATTAGGACGCTCTGCTACATCCCCGATTGTATTTTTCCAGTAGTACGC
>NZ_JBFTQB010000409.1:0-10595 GCF_056398785.1 Paenibacillus sp. 01T422
GCGTATACGGTGGTGTACAAATGGAAACGAGGTCAATTTCCCCCGTGAGCAGTTCTTTATAATCTTTGACGGCGTTGGCATTCRGACCATAATGGTCGATCCGCTCCTGCGCCTTGTCCACATAGATATCACTAATCGCCACAATTTGGCAGCGCTCCGGAAATTTCAAATAGGCTTCAATATGTGCGGTCGATATGGCACCTGCACCAATAATAGCTACTTTCAGCATGCTTATTTCCTCCTTCAGCTTATTGGTTCAAGCTTACCAATATTCTCCTTCCAAATGTACACACATCTTGTGCAAAAATACGGCTATTTTGCGGTTTGATAGAGCCTCCGAATAGAGAAATTAGAGGCCGTAATTTTGGCGGGGGAGGATTGTGATTAACGCCGATTACTCCAGCTATTTTCCGGGATTCTTCCAATTTTGAACGATTAGCTTGATTTTCTACCTCTAATTTAGCATAATCAACCAAAGTCTAGGTAGCTACCGACGCTTTAAATGGAGTTTCTACCGTTAAATCATTCCCTGCCACTGTGCAGCGCAGATTAACGGTAGTTTTCCCACTATTAATGCTGAGGCGTTAATAACCCTGAGTGGGAGAACTACTGTTATTACCACCGACCTGATTTTCTGCTTGAATTGCCCCAAATCAAAAAAAGGCCGCTTTGCAAGCGACCTTTCATTATTCCTACTCACATTTCCTACTCATTTCCTACTCAAAAAACTCATCAATGCTTCAGCTTTCTTCTCGCTTCCAATTCCTTCTTCAGTGCATGCTCAACCGATTCAGCAAGTAAATCGAATTTCTCTGCAACCGAATAACCCAGAACTACTCCGCAGTGCGTACATTTCTGCAATTGAAGATCAGTCGTTTTGGAACAATGTCTACATTTGATCACAGTAAGCCGAACCTCCTATCGCGAAAGCAATGTCTCTATTCAGCATCCGCTGCGCAGCGGAAACCAATATTTCCAGTTGAGCTGTCCGGTGTGTTCTTGCTTCGCGCAGCTACCCGGTACCGATTGCAGTACGATTTGTGGCACAAGTAAGAACCTCCGCGCATCACACGGGCTTGGCCAGAAGGAGGCCCTGACGGGTTCACTCGTTTGGCTTTGATATGATAGTCCGGGCTGAACCAGTCCGAGCACCACTCCCAAACGTTGCCAGAGACATTATACAATCCGTAGCCATTAGGCTCGAAAGCCCGAACCGGCGCAGTACCTGCATAGCCATCACTGGCGTTATTTTTGATCGGGAATTTCCCCTGCCAAATGTTGCATCTATGCTGGCCGCCCGGCTTCAGCTCATCTCCCCAAGGATAGCGCTTTTGTACCAAGCCGCCCCTAGCTGCGTATTCCCATTCGGCTTCTGTAGGTAGACGCTTGCCAGACCATTTGCAGTAAGCTAGCGCATCCTGATAGGACACATGAATAACCGGATGATCCCACCGATCTTCCACACTYGACTCCGGTCCCTCCGGATGCAGCCAGTCAGCACCCTCTACAACCCACCACCATGGTGTTTGCTGCACAGCGGATTTCACCTTTTGAGCCGTGGCTTCGGACACAAACAGATGAAAAACAAATGACCATCCGAACGATTCCGCTTCCGTTCTATACCCCGTTTGATCAATAAATTGCTTAAATTCCGCATTGGTTACTGTACATGGATCTATGTAAAAAGGTTTGATTGTCACCTCTCGTACCGGTCCTTCACCATCAGCGGGGAAACCTTCTTGGTCGTCCGTCCCCATTAGGAACGTACCCCCATCCAAATAGATCATACTCGACTTGTCCAAAACTTGACTGACGCTAGGGCCAACCGCCTGAGTCTGTGCCTGAACAGGTGTCGGAGCGTCGGAGTGAGCTTGTGTAGCTGCATCGCGACTTGCTGAACAACAGGACTTATTAGCTTCCAAAAAAATCTCCCCCCCATTTTATAATGAATGCCAAAACAATGTTATAAGACAAGAATATCACCTTCCAAGCCAACAAGAAAGGACCATTCGACAATCATCGACTGGTCCCTGCTTGTTTACTTGCTTATTGCTCCGGTAGACTTGCGTACAACCAGCTCTGGCTTTAGAACTTGCTCTGGCTTGGCCTCCGCCTTGTTTGCGAGCTGCGCGATCACAAGATCAACCGCCAGCTTCCCCATTGCTTCAATGGGCTGGGCAATCGTGGTCAAAGGCGGGTCTGTGACCGAGGCCAGAATCGTATCGTCGAAGCCGACGATCGACACATCCTCCGGTACGCGCAGACCCAAAGCTTTGGCGGCTTGAAGCGCCCCGATAGCGAGCAGATCATTGCAGCAAAAGAGCGCCGAAGGACGCCCTTCCTGCTGGAGCAGCTCCATCGTTTGGCGCTTGCCGTCGCGAAGCAGATCATAGCCGCCAGACTTCACTGAGGCTTCCGGCAGCTCAAGCCCGGCGCCCGCTAACGCTTCGCGGAACCCGCGAATGCGCTCACGGGAGGAACTGACCTTCAGATGCTCGGCGAGCACAGCAATCCGGGTATGTCCGAGCTCCAGCAAGTGCTGCGCCGCTAATTGGCCCCCTTCGAAGTCACCAACATGCACGGTTTGTACATAGGGACTTGCCATCTCCCGAGCAATAGATACAATCGGAATCGATTTATCTACCAGAGGAGACAGAAGTTCCAAATTATCCATTCCGGTACCGATGATCATGCCGTCGACACTTTTTTGCTGCAGCAGCGTCAAATACCGCTCAATTCGCTCATCTTCGTTATGTGTTGAGCAGATGACGATGCTATAACCGAGCTTATGTCCTTGATCTTCAACCGCATGCGCGATTTCAGCAAAGAAAGGATTAGAAATATCGGGGACGAGCAGCCCGAGTGTATAAGTTTTTTTGCCTGTCAAAGCTGAAGCAATCACGCTCGGTCGATAATTCAACCGCTGCATGACGAGAACAATTTCGTTGCGGCGCTCTTCGCTGATTTTGCCTTTTCCGTTGATTACCTGCGAAACGGCCGCTATCGATACACCGGCTTCACGGGCTACATCATATATGGTTGCCTTCATTTGCTTCTCCCATCGTTGTTTCTTCCACATTAGTCTCTATTATGCTCAGAAGGCATCCAAGTTGCAACCCGTCGTCCAGCCGCTATTCGCGAGGTTTCGTCATTAGCCATGCATGATCAGGATCATTATGGAACTTCCACGTTCTCGTAGGCCCTGCCATCACATTCAAGTAATACACTTCATATCCAGGCGGCGCACATACGGGATGGTAACCTTTTGGCACCAGCACCGTTTGACCATCACGGACAACTAACGTCTCATCCAGGGAGCAATCATCTGTATACACACGTTGAATCGCAAAACCCTGCTCAGGCTGAACATGGAAATAGTAGGTTTCCTCCAGCAACGACTCATCAGGAAGTGAATCCCGATCATGCTTATGAGGCGGGTAGCTGGACCAATGCCCATCTGGGGTAAAAACCTCCACAACGAGTAAGCTATCCGCTGACTCTTGTTCTGGGAGGATATTATGAATCCGGCGCTCGATATTGCCGTATCCGCGAGCCTCAATGCCAACTTGAGCTGGCTCAATCAATCGAGCTGGGTAACGGCCAAAGCCAGGAGCGGCGCATACCGCCAACTCCACGTCCGTTAGGGCCTTAACTTCGTATACATCATCATTTGGCACATACACGGAATACGGTGCAATCTTCTCAAATACGCTCATCCGCTCACCGATTCCTTGCCATGATTGGAGCTTAGTGGAAACGTCCGCTTTCCCGCTTAAAAGAACCAGACAGATTTCATTGCTTCCTGTTTCACGACGTAAAACCTGGCCTTCTGCTAGCTTGACGACTTGAAACCCTACATACTCCCATCCAGCAGACTCCGGAGTGACGGTAAGGACGACACCCTCTTTATCTGCCTCATGGGCTTTGACGATCAGATTTGAATCCGACATGCGATCCCTGCCTCCCTGCCACATTATTGAGCATCATTGTGCTACAGACTGCTGCGACAACAGTTCGCTGATTTCACTGATTTTTACCGGACGCTGCAGCGCTCTAGAGAACTTCGCAGCCAATGCGATACGTTCTGCTTGCAGCCCATCGAAGCCTTCAACTGGAAGCGTATGACCATTCACTAGGCTATCGATGAACATTTGAGTCTCAAGGATATACGCAGCATTATAGCGTTCCAAGAAGAAATGAAGCGGTTTATCGCGCATAATGCCTTCGGCAGTGGAGATTTCCGCTGTATTCGGATGATCGTTGGTCACAGCGACACTTCCTTTGGAGCCGAATACTTCTACTCGTTGATCATAACCGTAGACGGCCTGACGGCTATTATCGATGACGCCGAGTGCACCGTTTGCGAAACGAAGCGTCACAATCGCCGTATCAACATCGCCATGCTCTGCGAAGACCGGATTGATCAGCACGTTCCCCTGCGCATACACCTCTTCCACTTCACTGCCGGTTACGAATCGAGCCATATCAAAGTCGTGAATCATCATATCCATAAAAATACCGCCGGAAACTTTAATGTAATCCGGATGCGGAGGATTCGGATCGCGCGATGTGATTTTCACAATATGAGGCTCTCCGATGGTCCCGCTTTGCACATGGTCACGCACACGTTTAAAGTTATGATCGAATCGGCGATTGAATCCGATTTGCAGTTGGACTCCTGCTTGACGTACGGTTTCCAGCGCCTCCTCGGTTTGCGTAATGTCCATGGAAACTGGCTTCTCACAGAAAATGTGTTTGCCCGCTTTCGCCGCTTGCTTAATCAAAGGTACGTGCGTATCCGTCGACGAACAAATAAACACAGCATCAATGTCGGGATTGGCTATTAGTACCTGGCTGTCCTGTACGACTTGATCGATGCCTCTCTCCGCTGCCCAAGCCGTAAGTTCCTCCCCAGCAAATAAATCACTCACCGCAACAACTTCAACTTGCGGCAATTTCAACAGATTATCCGTATGAATTTTTCCGATTCGTCCCGCGCCGATGATGCCAACTCTGATCTTCTTCATTGTGCATTTCCTCCCGCTTTACCATCGCTGCCAAACAAACGGATTTTCGCCTTCACAGAAGCCTTGATCGCTTCCCGCGCAGGGATCAAATAATTACGCGGATCATAAGCTTCCGGATGCTCTTGTAGATAGCTGCGAATCGCTGCTGTACAGGCCGATTGGTTATCAGACCTGTCAGTCGCTGAATTTCGCCCATCCGGTCGAAGCCCAGTTTAGGTTGACCACGATAGGGTCCATGTACAGAACCTAGAGCAGGCGCCAAGCAGTCTATGCCGGTTTGATACACCAGTTTGACGCAATCCTCCGGCACTGCGTACATCCCCTCGGCTTCGTCCACCACCAAGTCATCTTCACGTCCAGTGATTCTTCCAAGCTCTGCTTCAACGGTTGCCCCAAGGACATGAGCGACTTGAGTAACTCGCTGAGTAACCTCAATGTTCGCTTCCAATGTGTGGTGCGAGGCGTCAATCATCACAGAGGTAAAACCAGCATGAATCGCTCGTACACACACCTCATACGTTGTGCCATGATCCAAGTGAAGGGTGACCGGTACCGTAATTCCGTAATGCTCAATGAGTGCATTGACCATTCCTACGATGCATGGAAGCCCGCCCATATAGGGAATATAAGGCTCGCTGACACCAAGAATAACGGGTGCCTTCTCTTCCTGCGCCGCTTGCAGAATCGCCTGCGTAAACTCCAAGTTGTTCAAATTAAACTGCCCAACGGCATACTGCTCTTCAAGCGCCTTTTGCAGCATGTCTTTCATCGAAACCAGCGCCATGCCTTCCACTCCTCTCTATCTCCATCACGCTTTCTACTTGCATTACCAGCGAGCGGTTACCATTTTTTTCCGTGTATAAAATTCAACGCCATCCGTGCCGTTCGCATGCAGATCGCCATAGAAAGATTTCTTCCATCCTGAGAATGGGAAGAACGCCATAGGCGCTGGTACACCTAGGTTGACACCCAGCATGCCGGCATCAATCGTCTCCCGGAATTGTCTTACAGCACTTCCGCTGTCCGTGAAGATACATGCTCCATTTGCAAAGTCCGAACGATTAGCCAAATCGATTGCTTCCTCTAAGGAATCGACCCGCACGATAGAAAGCACAGGAGCAAAAATTTCGTCTTTCCAAATTTTCATATCGCACTGCACATTGTCAAAAATCGTTGGCCCAACGAAATAGCCTTCACCGCCCGCAGCCGTATCTTTGCGTCCATCACGCAGCAGCAAAGCTCCTTCTTGCTCTCCGGTCTGAATGTATTGCAGCGTGCGCTCCTTATGCGGTCCGCGAATGACAGGGCCAAGGAAAATACCATCTTCATTTCCGTTGCCGATTGTAATTTTGTCCGCGGCTTCCACTAGCTTCTCCACGAGTTTATCGCCTACATCTCCAACAGCTACAACCACGGAGCAAGCCATACAGCGCTCTCCTGCGGAACCGAAGGAAGCATTAATAATTTCTTTGACCGTTAGGTCGAGGTTAGCATCCGGCAGGACGATGGAATGGTTTTTGGCGCCAGCCAGCGCCTGTACCCGTTTTCCATGTGCGGAAGCCGTTTTATACACATATTCTGCGACAGGCTGAGACCCTACGAAAGAAACTGCCTTAATGTCCTTATGCTCCAAAATGCCGTTAACCACATCATGCGCGCCGTGAACGATGTTCAGCACACCTTCCGGCAAGCCGGCTTCCATAAACAGCTCAGCCAAACGATTAGCCAGTAGCGGCGTCCGCTCGGACGGCTTCAGAATGAACGTATTGCCGCAAGCAATCGCCAGTGGGAACATCCAACAAGGCACCATCATCGGGAAGTTGAATGGCGTAATACCACCAACAACACCAACCGGATAACGATACATGCCAGACTCCAGCCCCGTTGCGATATCCGGAAGCTGCTTGCCCATCATCAGATTCGGCGCACCTGCAGCGAACTCGACGCACTCGATCCCACGCAGCACTTCACCATAAGCTTCCGTGTAGCTTTTTCCGTTTTCTTTCGTTACGAGGCGCGCCAGCTCTTCCCAGTGATCGACTAGCAGCTGTTGATACTTGAACAGAACGCGGGCTCTGCGAGGAACAGGTGTAGCGCTCCAGGTTTTGAAAGCAGCGTTAGCCGCTTGAACCGCTTGATCCACATCCTCTTTGGTTGAAAATGGYACATAAGCAATTATTTCTTCGGTCGCTGGATTCATCACGGCTTCGTTATGCGTTGCAGTTGATTCTACCCAGGCTCCGCCAATCAAGTTTTTCAATACTTGTGTCATTGTGGTTTCCCCTTTCAATGTTGCCTAATTTCTGAATTTTGCCTATGAAGCAGTAATTTCATTGCGATTGCAGCGCTCAATATAGTCTTCTACTTGGTCAACGGTAGGCATTGCATCTGAGCAGCTATGGCTGGAAATAACGATACATGCGGCAGCGCTTCCGAATTCCATGCTCTTCTCAAGCGTCCAGCCTTGCATAACCCCATATAGGAAACCTGCGGCATAGGAGTCTCCCGCCCCAAACGTTTTGACGACTTTGGCCGGGAAACTCTTCGCTCGGTGACCCTCATCATCCTGTGTATAAGCAATGGAGCCGTCTTTCCCATGTTTGATGATGACGATTTTGGCTGAATGGTTAAACCATTTGGAAGCCGTCACTTTGTCATTGGAAGACTCATTATTTTCGAAGCACTCCATCATATCGAACTCTTCACGCGTTCCGAGGATGATGTCGCATTTTTCAGCAGCCAGATTATAATAAACCGCCGTCTCTTCCGGTGATGTCCATGTATAAGGGCGATAATCTAGATCGAAGACGATGACAACGCCATGCTTTTTGGCATAATTCAGTGCTTGGAATACCGCTTCTCGCGATGGGCTTTTGGCAAGCGCCGTCCCGGAAATAAGCAGCACCTTAGCCTGTGCGATCAGCTCTTCTTGAACCTCGTTAGGCGTCAGCTTAAGATCAGCTGCATTGTCACGGTACATCAGGATGCTGCAATCGGTAGGACTTTTAATCTCCGTAAAAGCAAGCCCCGTCACGGCTCCGGTTGTATCCGTTACAACACCAGTGGTGTCGATCTTGTTGCGCTGTAGATAATCCGTAATGAAACGACCCATCTGATCATTAGCGACTTTCCCGATGAAAGCTGTATTCAGACCCAAACGCGACATCCCAATCGTGATGTTCGCAGGCGAACCTCCGACATATTTGGTGAAAGTCATCGTTTCTTCCATGGGGCGATGAATTTCGTTCGCATTCAAATCGATACACAAGCGTCCAATAGCTACAAAATCAAGCGGCTTATTCGTAGGAAAAGATACATAAGTCATGGCTTCTCTACCTGCTTTCTTCGGATATGAGCGTTTGGATAAAATCAAGCGACTTCTTCGCGTATTCATATGCTGGATGTTCAGCAGGGTCTTGCTCTCCTTCGAGCATCGCCCACCCGCTGTACTTGCGCTCTAGCAGCTCACGGAAAATCGGAGCGAAATCCAGACATCCGTCACCAGGTACCGTGAACACGCCTTGCCGAATGCAGGTAACGAAATCCGCGTTCGCTGCGCGTGCTTGATCGAGGATCTCTTGCCGAATATCCTTCAAATGAATATATGCGATACGGTCGTAATGCTTACGCAAAACCGCAAGCGGGTCTGCACCGCCATAATAGGCGTGGCCTGTATCAAACAATAGATACACAAGATTAGGATCGGTCAGCTCCATTAAGCGATCGATTTCTTCCGGCTGCTCGACGGCTGTTCCACCGTGATGATGATACGTTAGTTTGAGACCGTATTCCTGTGCGATGGCTCCAGCTGCATTCAAACCTTCTGCCAGCGAACGCCAGGCTGCATCATCGAAACGCAGTACTTCCTTCTCGTTAGGCGTACGCCGCGGATCAAAGTGCAGTGAATCTCCCACTTCGCATGTAGAGATAACTGTGCTTCCCATCCCATGAAGAAACTCTACATGCTTGCGGTAAGCTTCAAGCTCTGCCTCGCGATAAGCCGGGTCCGAAAATAGCACCGATTTCCATTGTGAAACCAGCTCAATACCACGTTTCGCAAGCTCATTTTTCAAAATGGCAGGATCAGTCGGATATTTGCGTCCCATCTCGGTACCGGTTAACCCTAACGCCTGAATCTCGTCTACAATTTGCTCAAAAGTGGTGTCAGCACCGTGTTCCTTCACATCCTCGCCAACCCAGTTAATTGGATGTATGCCAAGTTTAAAAGGCTGTTTTGCCATGCACTGTTTCCCCTCTCGCTAAATAATGGTGACCGCCTGAATGCGGGCTTTCATGTTTTCATGCGCTTGCACAACCTTGCTTGAGACGGAAACCTCGGGTACGCCGACATTCCACCAGGACTCATACCCATCGGTATTCGTACCTGGCACAACGGCAATTTCAATGAGTGTAGTCACACACTCCTGCTTKGCTAGCTGCAATGCTGTCTGAAGCTCTTCAGCCGTATTTGCCTTATAAGCCTTAGCCCCCAAACTGCGAGCATGCGCGGCAAAATCAATCGGCATGTAGGCTCCTGTCAAACCGCCTGCTGCTTCAGCCCGGTAACGGAATTCATTGCCGAATCCATCACTGCCCTGGCTTCTTTGGAGGTTATGAATGCATTGAAAGCCGTGGTTATCAAATAGCAAAACGGTAATCTTACGTCCTTCTTGCAGACTGGTAACCATCTCGGAATGCATCATCAGGTAGCTGCCGTCGCCTACCATGGCGTATACGTCGCGTTCCGGTTCTGCCAGGGCAGCGCCGAATGCTCCGGCAATTTCGTACCCCATACAGGAGAAGCCATACTCCATGTGATAGGTTTTGGGCTCGACTGGTCGCCATAATCGATGCAGATCACCTGGCAGGCTGCCAGCAGCGCAAACGATGACCGAGGAAGGGTCAATCTCGGCGTTTATGACACCCAAAGCGCGAGTTTGTGCTAGTCCCGCTTCATGCTGAGCTGCGTATAGACGGTCCACTTCAGCGGTCCATTGTTGTCTGAGCCCGTCAATTTCCCCGCTCACATAAGCGGTTCTATAAGTTGACTGTGTAAGCGCTTCCTGCAAGGCGATAAGACCTTCTCTCGCATCTGCGGTAATCCCCACGCCATTTAACTTCGCCGAATCAAAACCGCTGACGTTAATGTTTACGAATTGCACGTCAGGATGCGCAAATGCCGACTTCGACGCTGTCGTAAAATCGGAATATCGCGTACCGACGCCGATAATGACATCAGCTTCCTGGGCAAGCCGGTTGGCTGCCAACGATCCTGTTACGCCGATGGCACCGACCTGCAGCGGATGGTTCCAAGGCAAAGCGCTTTTGCCGGCTTGCGTTTCGGCCACGGGAATGCCAAAAGCTTCGGCGAACGCTGCAAGCTCCTGTGACGCGGAAGCGTAGAGCACGCCGCCGCCGGCGATGATGAGCGGCTTGCGCTTGCCTTGCAGCAGCTCGGCTGCCCGTTTGACCGCGCCCTCAGCGGCTGGCCGACGGTCGATATAATGGACTTTCTTATCGAAGAAAGCTAATGGATAATCGTAGGCTTCTGCCTGAACATCCTGCGGC
>NZ_JBFTQB010000410.1:0-5462 GCF_056398785.1 Paenibacillus sp. 01T422
ATACACCTTCTCAATCACATAAATCGCTTGATCCCAAGGCATGGTCATCTCCATGTGTTCCTCTAAATCCATCAAGCTGACTTCATTCTCCGCCTTGCCATTATCGCTTATTGAAATGACGAAGCGCATGCCGAGCCCATCTGCTATATGCTTCCCAGAATCGAAAGTTAGACATTCCAATCTTACCCCAATGCCAACTAGTTGCAGTTCGTTTGTTAGTTCACGTATTGTTGCATTTACTTTGCTTGAAGCTTTAGGCGCTAACAGGATTACTTTGGCTTGTTCGAGGTGATTCATGAACCGACTTTCATCTTCCGGACTCTCATACCTTAGATTGCTGTTTCCCATACCTTTTCACCYAGTCCCTTCTCCCGAGATAAAAAAACGCGCCGGACCTATGGTCCTGCGCGAATTGCTATCCCGCAGGGAGGCCAACGCGAAATGCGTTAGCCCACCCTGATGAGTTCAGGTATGTGCTAACGCCTATAAAAATAATGAAATTGTACGAACCAAGTTGTGTTATTCATATTGATTCGACTCCTTCACTGTCATGATTATTACTGATTATAGCGGGGGGTTGTCAGCAATGCAACAACTTTTTTCTGAATACGGTTACGCCAGAATCGCTTCAATATCGGCTGCAATATCGGAAGGTTCCGTTCTTGCACTGTACTGTTTGACTACACTGCCGTTAGCATCTACAAGGAATTTCACGAAGTTCCACTCAATATCACCTGTACGATAAGGTTCTGGCGTGTTGCTTAGCAAATAAGTGAATAAAGGGTGAGCGTGTTCACCTTTCACATCCACTTTAGCAAACATCGGGAAAGTGACATTGTAATTAAGCTCGCAGAAGCTTTGAATCTCTTCATTCGTTCCTGGCTCTTGCTCGGCAAATTGATTGCAAGGGAATCCCAGAACAACGAGGCCCTTCTCTTGGTACTGCTCATATAAACTCTGCAAACCTTTGTAATGAGGCGTAAGGCCACATGCGCTTGCTGTATTGACAATGAGTAATGCCTTGCCTTTGAACTCAGAAAGTGACTTTGTTTCTCCCGTAATGGTCTGAACCTCAATATCATAAATGGACACAGCGATCTACTCCTTCGATGATAAAATAACTACTTGTCCATTATAGCATTGTTTCCCAGCACCCCCAAATATCATAACGTCCCACGGTTTAGCTTCCCATATCCTGACAGGTGTGTTATATTGTTTACCTGTTTATTCGCAAAATAGACACAACATCTGATCTTAGGAGGTAACTGATCTTGGACACAAAGACTCAAAGTGCCTATCAAGAAGAACTGCAACGACTCGAAGAAACAAATATCGAAATTGACAAGCAGTTGGCTAGGCTTAGAGCAACGCCCGTATATTACGGCCCGGATTTAACCGAACAAGCACTGGAAGTCGCACGTGAAAATGGGCGACACAACTTGGCCAAAGCGGTTGATGAGCCTTATTTTGGTCGTCTAGACTTTCAGGAATCCGGCACAGCTTCATCCCAGCCTTTATACATTGGCAAATCAGGCGTCGAAGACGAACGTACCGGCCAATTGCTTGTTATTGACTGGCGTGCACCGGTTGCCAGCTTATTTTACTCATTCACTGGCGGACTTGATGCTGCTTCCTACGACTCACCGGACGGACTCATTGAAGGTCTCGTCTATTTGAAGCGAAATCTCGTTGTTCGCAAACAAATCCTTCAGCGCGTCGTGGATACTTATGATCGCAACGAAGACTCTTTAGCCGTTGGCGATGAATTCCTGCTCTATCGGTTAGGGGAAAATAAAGACAACAAGCTTCGCGATATCGTCTCCACAATTCAAGCAGAGCAAGACCGCATCATTCGTGCAGCCAAAAATACCGCGCTCATTATCCAAGGGGTCGCAGGTAGTGGTAAAACAACTGTTGCCCTGCATCGTCTCGCTTTTTTACTTTATCAATACCGTGAACAGGTTCGTGCAGAGCGAATGATTATTTTCGCACCGAACTCGATGTTCCTTGATTACATATCAGGCGTGCTGCCTGAACTGGGTGTCGGCAATATTCAGCAAAGCACCTTTACCGATTGGGCATTGAATGTGCTTGATCAAGAAGTGAAGTTAGCAGATCAAGCGCTCACCTTACAAACTTGGTTCTCTCTAGGAAGCAAAAGACCTCCAGTGGACGATAACGCTCCAGGCAGATTTAAAGGTGCGATTGATTTCAAACAATATTTAGACGACTGCTTGACGAAGTTCGAGTCTTCCTACGTCCCAACAGCGGATTTCATCCCATGGGAGGGCGTTAAGCTGCCGCTAGCGAACATACGCGAATGGTTTTTCGTCGAGAATAAGCATTATCCACTCGTCAAACGTCGCGAACGCGTCGTAGCCCGCATCAAGCGTTGGATGGAAATGCAGCTCGACAAAATCTGGGAGCAAACCAAGAAAAAAGATCTGAAAAAGAAATCCGCGCAGCGTTTGCGGACCTATTTGACAGGTTGGCCGGAGCATTCGGCATTCAGCTTCTACAAATTGTTGTTCGGTGAAACCAACCGCCCCGACAGCTTGCCTATAGAGCTTCTTCACAAGCTCCCTGAGCCAATTGTCAGCGCATCGCTTAAGCTTTTCAAGAAAAAAGAAGTGCAGCTTGAAGATCTCGCTCCACTTCTTTATATCCATACACGTCTACATGGCATTCCATCGGATCAATTGTTCGACCATGTCGTCATTGACGAAGCCCAAGACTTTTCACCATTCCAGGTGGCCGTTCTCGATAGCTATACACGCAACAGTTCCTTTACGATTCTAGGTGATTTGTCACAAGGCATTCATGCTTATCAAGGCATCCAAGATTGGAAGGAATTCTCAAGTCTATTTCAAGAAGATCAAGGCGGCTACTTCGAGCTTGAGCGTAGTTACCGGTCAACGATGGAGATTATCCAGTTTGCCAATCTGGTGCTGCAGCGAGGCGTCGAGAACCCGCTTCTGGCAGTCCCTGTGTTCCGCAGCGGGAACAAGGTCCGGGTCTTGCAGACAGACCTCAAAGCAAGAATTCCCCTGCTAGAGCAGGCTATCGCGACTTTACAACAAGGAACGTCCAGCACAATTGCCGTTGTAGCTCGTACGGAGAAGCAAGCTGAAGAGCTGCATGATGTCCTGACCAAAGCTGGCGTTGAAACAAATCTCATCACATCCAAACAACGTGTGTATCGCGGGGGGATTTCGGTCGTACCGGTCTATCTGACCAAAGGGCTGGAGTTTGACGCCGTTCTGCTTATGGATGTTACAGCTGCACATTATGAAGCAACATTTATGGATGCCAAGCTGCTATATGTAGGTTGTACACGTGCGCTTCATGAGTTGTGGCTAATGGCTCCTGGCGAATTATCGCCTCTTGTCTCGACAGATGATCCTGAGATTGTAACTACGGTTGCTCCTTCATAAAAAAGACACCTGATTCCTCTAAGGCTAAGTGCCATAGAATTCGATCAGGTGTCTTTCTTTGTCTTTAATACGCGATCAGTACGCCGCCTTCTCCTGCATACGTGCCAATGACGGTCCCCATGTTCGCGAATAATACGTTGCGGAACGGATGCTTATGGAGGAGTTGGTTCAATACCTCACGTGCTCTTTCCTCACAGTTGCTGTGTGCGACGGCAATCACATCTTTTTCGTAATCGTGAACGGCCTCGCCTACTTTGGCGATCATCCGCTTCAACGCTTGCTGCGTGCCGCGGATTTTATCCATTACTTCAATCGAGCCTTCTTCACTGGCTTTCATGACCAGTTTAATATTCAAAACAGAAGCAACAGCCCCACGGACCCGATCAAGCCGTCCACCTTTAATGACATTTTCTAAAGTATCCAAGAAAAACAGCGTCCCGGAAGAAGCAACCGAACATCGAATCACCTCTACGATTTGCTCAAAAGGTACATCATCCTCAGCCATTTTGGCAGCTTTGTAAGCTAACACACCAAGCCCTAAAGAAGCCGTTTTCGAATCAATGACTTCTATACGCCCTTGATAACCTTCCTCTTGGAGCATTTCTTTGGCCATAAGTGCATGATTGTACGTACTGCTTAGAGCAGAAGAAAGACAAATCACAAGAATATCCTGATTTACCTCAGCTTTTTTCTGATAATCGGTGAGAAAATGCAGCGGTGAAGGACTGGACGTCTTAGGCAGTACACTCTCCGTCTTCATTCTCGCATAGAAATCACAAAGCTCCATATGAGGGGGCATGCACTCCTCTCCGAAATGTACGGACAAAGGCACAATCGTAATCCCTAGCTCGTCCACAATCAATTTGGGGAGGTCGCAGCTGCTGTCAGTGATAATCTTGATAGTCGTCATGTTGTGTACACTCATTTCTTATTTTTTGGCGAAAACGATTCCAACCGTACGAGGTCCGCAGTGACTGGATACCACACAGCCGGTTTCGGTTATATAGACTTGCTTAATATTGGTTTGCTGTTCAATCTGCTCTTTCACATACGCAGCTTCCTCAGCTGCCATGGCATGAGTGACGAAGAGAAACTCTGTATCCATCTCGTCTTTGAGCGCGAGCGCATTATCCAGCAGCTGTTGAAGCGCTTTCTCCCGTTTCCCTCTTACTTTGTCTGTCAATGTCATAGCCCCGTCAATTACTTTCACAATAGGCCTAATTTTCAGTAAACTTCCGAGGAAATGCTGGACACTCGAGCATCGTCCGCCTTTGTGCAAATACTCCAAAGTATCAATGATGAACTCTACTTCAATATGGGAGCGAAACGACTCGATCATGGTTTTGATTTCCGAACTGTTTTTACCTTCTTGAGCAGCGTGTGCTGCTTTCAACACTAGCAAACCAATTCCCGTTGATAGCGTTCTAGAATCTATGACGGTAATTCTATCATCTGGGAAACTCGCAGCTGCTATAGAGGCATTTTGAATCGTCGAAGATAGTTCCGACGAAAGTCCGATATAGACGACATCCTCTTCAGCCTGTAAAGCCCGTTCAAACGCCCCCTCAAAATCTACCGGAGAAGGCGCTGCTGTTTTGGGCAATTTCCCTTTTTCATCTACAAGCTCAAAAAGCCGGTCTGGCTTGATTGAAACACCATCTTTTAACGATAGATCCTCAAAAATAACATAAAGTGGCACAACTTCGATGTGATATTGTTGAATGAGATCATCACTTAAATCACATGTGCTGTCAGTAAAAATACGAACCCGGGACATTACGGTCAACCACCCTATCTTCCATCTATCCATTTACAAACTGAAATCCACATTAATTCTATGGATTGTTGTGTGTTCAGTATATAGGATATGAGAAGAAAGCTCAATCATACAAAATGAAGTAACTATACATTAGAAACCATAGATCGTCATACCGCCATCTACGAACAACGTCTGACCCGTCACATAGTTAGCAGCATCGGAAGCAAAGAAAACAGCAGGTCCCACCAACTCTTCAAGCTCTCCAACAC
>NZ_JBFTQB010000411.1:0-5448 GCF_056398785.1 Paenibacillus sp. 01T422
TAGCGACGGATAACCAAGTAGATATTACTTTAACGCCGATTACTCCTGCTACTTCTCACAATTAATCCACTTTTTGCCCCAATAACTGGATTTTCTACCGCTAATCCCGTCCAATCCAGCCGATTTCCTGCAATTACCTACAATTTAGCTGTAGTCACTACCGCTATTCCGTTCGCTGCTCCCCAACAGCGTAGATTAACGCCAGTTTTTCCAGCTATTTCGTCCAAGGCACCACAGAGATCATCGCAGTCTCTGCTGCTGAGGTACTTCAAGCGGATTACCCTGTAGCCTCTGAGCAACAAAGGATACATCAACCGGGTCATCCCACGGTCTCTGATCAACCTAGGTACCTCTACCGGATTATCCCATTAGCGACGGACAACCAAGTAGATATTACTTTAACGCCGATTACTCCTGCTACTTCTCACAATTAATCCACTTTTGCCCCAATAACTAGATTTTCTACCGCTAATCCCGTCCAATCCAGCCGATTTCCTGCAACTACCGACGATTTAGCTGCAGTCACTACCGCTATTCCGTTCCCTGCCACTCAGCAGCGCAGATTAACGCCAGTATATCCAGCTATTTCATCCGAGGCACCTCAACCGGATCATCGTACAGTATCTGAGCTGCTAAGGCACCCAATCGGTTCGTCGTACAGTCTCTGAGCAGCTGAGGTACTTCAAGCGGATCATCCCCTTAGCGATGGATAACCGAGTAGATATTACTTTTACGCCGATTACTCCTGCTACTTTCCACAATTAATCCGCTTTTTGACCCAATAACTGGATTTTCTACCGCTAATCCCGTCCAATCCAGCCGATTTCCTGCAACTACCGACGATTTAGCTGCAGTCACTACCGCTATTCTGTTCCCTGCCACTCAGCCGCGCAGATTAACGCCAGTTTATCCAGCTATTTCATCCGAGGCACCTCAATCGGTTCATCCCTCGTCTCCGAGCACCCAAGACACCCCTAAAATACAAAAAGGACCCAGCGCGAAATCACCGCCAGGTCCATCTTGTCATTTGCGAATCCCCGAAAGGATTAATTCCCACACCAAATCAAACTCTTGCTCAATCGTCGAAGAGGACCACTCATACGCATGAGCGGGATGATGGAATCTCGATGTAGCGAAGAAAACAGCCCGCGCCATAGTCTCAGGTTGGACAGCGCGAAACTCCTTCGCGCTAACGCCAGCCTCGATGATACCCGTCATCTGGCTGAGCAGATGCTGCACATGCTCCGCAATCATTTCCACGGCTTCCAAAGTAACCACCGAATACATGCCGARCATTTCCGGATCCTCAACGACATGCTTCCGTTTACTTTGGATCAGCGCTTGGAGCCATGTCCGCAGTCGATCCGCAGCGCTGCCACCTGATTGTTCCGCCAGCTCCTGCAGAGGCTTCGCTATCCTAAGCAGCCAACGCTCGGTAACTGCTTCTCGTAATGCCRCTTTGCTCGGAAAATGTCGATACAACGTCCCATGACTGACCTGCAGGGCTTTGGCAACATCAACGACAGATGTTTTCTCTGGGCCATAACGTCGCAGAACTTGTTCCGCGGCTTCCAGAATTGCTTCCTTGGTTAAGGGTTGATCATTAGCCATATTGGTGTTCTCCCTAAGTATGATTCTCATCATAGCACAAGGAATAAAGAAACTTAAAGTATCAACTATGGTATTCTGTCATTTGTCTCACTCGAGCATGGATAACGTTGTATCTACGATACCCTGCAATTTCTCTTCATCTTCCGTTGTTTTAACCAATACCCGCAGTCCGAGTAAAGTATTATTCAAAAACTGTGAAAGCTTAAGCGCATCCTGTTGAGCGCCTATTTCTCCCGATTTTATACCGAGTTCAACAAGCTCTTGCAACCGTGCCTCCGTCTTGGAAAAGCTCTCGTTAACCTTGGCCGCGGCTTCCTCATCGTGTATGGCTAGCTCCACAGCTGTGTTGACCATTAAGCAACCCCGGGGTTTATCTTCTTTTTTACGAATCGCTCGTTCAAAAATTTCTCTAATCGCCTTTTTCGGCGATGTATGCCCATCGGCATTATATATAGGTATACCGATCACTTCTTCATACCGGTCAATAACTTTCATAAATAAATCATGTTTATCTCCAAAGGTGTCATAGATGCTTCTTCGATGGACGCCCATTTCCGTAACCAAGTCTTGCATGGATGTTTTTTCATAGCCTTTTTCCCAGAAAACGCCCATAGCTTTGCCCAGTACGGTATTAACTTCGAACTCTCTGTTTCTAGCCATACGCTACCCCCTTCATACAGAGACTAGTATAGCATTACGAGCGGCCTGGCAACTACATCAGGTCTGTCAGGCGATCCGACGTGTACGGAATTAGTTCATTATCCCGACCTTCGCGAATCTTAATCGCCCAAGCCGGATCTGCCAAGATGGCGCGGCCAATTGCAGCGAGATCAAATTCCTCACGCGCAAGCCGCTCCACCAATTCGTCGATCATTTCGTGCTCATCTTTCTGGTCAAATGGCTCAGATTCCAGCCCCACCGAACCGACGGTGATGGTCGGCTTGCCTGTCAGCTTCTTGGTCCAGCCTGCAAGATTCAGCTCTGATCCTGGGAACGCTGGCTCCCAGAAATGCCGGCTCGAACAGTCGAATACATCCACACCTGCTTCCACCAGCGGTGCCAGAAACTGAGCCAATTCCTCTGGTGATTTTGCCAGTTTGGCATCATACGAACCTATTTTCCACTGGGAGAACCGTAAAATGATCGGAAAGTCAGGTCCGACCGCCTGCCGGCAGGCTTCGATAATCTCAACAGCAAAACGTGTCCGCGCAACTAAGTCGCCACCATAGCGATCTGTCCGTTGATTCGTTTTTTCCCAGAAGAACTGATCGATCAGATAGCCGTGACCGCCGTGCAGCTCAATGCCATCAAATCCAATCTGTTTGGCGTTCGCAGCGCCATCCGCATAAGCCTTAATGACGTCGGCAATCTCTAATTCGGTCATGGGCTCCCCTGCTTTCTCCCCCATTAAATCAAGGCCTGAGGGGGAAATGGAGGCAGCCTCCAGGTTCGGCTCTGAGCGAGTCCTCCTGGTAATCCCTACATGCCATAGCTGAGAAATAATTTTCCCACCTGCCGCGTGCACTTCTTTTACAACATGAGCCCAGCCGCTCAAAGCAGCTTCCCCGTGCATATGCGGGATGTTAGGGTCACCTGTCGCAGCAGGATGATCGATAACAGCTCCCTCCGTCACAATCAGAGCGACTCCGTTCTCTGCGCGTCTGCGATAATAGGCAGCTACATCTACTCCCGGTACACCATTCGGAGAAAAGCTTCTCGTCATAGGAGCCATAACAATACGATTAGGCAAGGTAAGTTTATTTAGTGTGAAAGGTTGAAATAACGGTTGAATGGATTGCTTTTGACCAATGCTCATGGGATCCCTCCATCTTTCGTTTCATCACGATCGTCACTGTTACCTTTTCCTTAGTCTTGTTTAATTATTTGTTAGGCTGCTACTACAGCTACTGCTTTTCTATTACGAATTCTCAGCGCTACAATTGCTGCAAGCAGACAGACGAAGCCCGCGGCAACAAACGGCACTGTATAGCTGCCAAGCAGTTCGCGCAGGAAGCCTGCGCCATAAGCTGCTGTGGAAGCACCCGCTTGGTGAGCAACCAAAATCCAACCAAAAATCATCCCTGCTTTCTCTTTGCCAAAAGCATCAGATGTCAATTTCACTGTCGGTGGGACCGTTGCAATCCAGTCCAATCCATAAAACACCGCGAATACCGTAAGCTGCGTATATCCAGTACCAAGTGCATAAGGTAGGAAGATCAGTGATAAACCGCGCAGTCCATAATACCAGAATAGCAGCCATCTGCTATCGAAACGGTCAGACAACCAACCTGAGAAAGTGGTACCCACAAGATCAAATATCCCCATCAACGCGAGCAAGCTTGCAGCTGTAACAATTGGAATGTTGCTATCTCCACAAGCTGCGATCAGATGTGTACCAATTAGCCCATTTGTCGAGAATCCGCAAAAGAAGAAAGTACCAGCGAGCAGCCAGAATGTCAGATTCTTCGTCACGGAAAATAGCGTACGAATAGGAGTGAGCAGTAAATTCCCCTGGAAAGGCTCAGGCTTCACAATTTCCGTAGTGCCGAGCGGGGCTACGCCTTTATCATATGGATGATTTCTCATCCAGATAAGAATAATCGGCAGCAAGATAAGCAGTGCCGCCATAATAACGTACACGGCATTACGCCAACCATTGTCACTCGTAATCCTGGCTAGCAATGGGAGGAATAATAACTGCCCTGTAGCGGCGCTCGCTGTAAGCATGCCTATTACCAACCCTTTGTGTTTCACGAACCAGCGATTCGCAACAGTTATCCCCAAGACGTTAGCCAGTGCTCCCGTGCTAAGTCCACCCAGTACTCCCCACAACAGCATGAGCTGCCATACTGCCGTTATGAACGGCGTGAGCCCTAATGAGATCAGCATTAGCAGAATGGCAAAGACCATTGTTCGGCGAACTCCGAATTTAGCCAGCATCGCGGCCGAGAACGGACCAATAAAGCCATATAATAAAATACGAATGGAAATGACGCCAGAAATGGATGCTCGAGTCCAGCCGAACTCTTTTTCTAGGGATTGAATCAACACACTCGGAAAAGAGCTGATCCCCGCAGACACAAGCAACGTTAGAAACACAATACCTATAACAACCCAACCATAATAAAACTTGGAGAGTTTATTTTCCTTCAACATCTCTATCACCCCTTCTGCTTATTGAGAATGTTCATTCCCAAAATATAATGTGTATGTTACACTACACGTTTCAATGTTGTCAATGAAAAAAAACATCCTGACGAGTTACTTCCTCATCAAGATGTTCTTGTTAGTCAACCTACTGCGTTAGCCGTTAGTTCTGCGCTATCATATTTGCTTTCTTCCACTTGTAAGAGACCATCTTTTGGCAGAATCCTCTTAATTAAACCTACAAATCCTCGAATGGTAAATAGCGTGAAATTGAGAGATGCAAAAGTATGCAAGACCGTCCAAGAATTCCACTTAAATAATTTGGTTTTCCTTTCTAAAGCCCACTGAAGCAAAGCCATAGGGACACTGAAGAAAAGACTTTTGGTTATTAGCTCCCGCGGTTTGCTGTTATAAGTCGTTCTGACCCAAATAACGCTTAAAAGCGGATAAAATAAAAAGTCGTACAAAATATTGGTCTCAAAGATTTTCGGAAACGGACGTGCCGGATAGGCAATTCTCTTCTTTTTAATGAAGTAGGAATCCAAAGTAACCGCGAGCACACATTTTGCAAAGAACACGGTTAAGAGCATAAGCAAGTTTTTACGTTTCAAAACAAAGGGAATTGCTGCCGCGGAAGCCAGGAACAGCATCCTTAATAGTAGTTTTTCCAACGTCGTTACCTCCTAATAG
>NZ_JBFTQB010000412.1:0-10901 GCF_056398785.1 Paenibacillus sp. 01T422
GCTCATCGTAGCCATGAGGCAGCTGTTCGATGAAGGGGGCAGCGCCGACATCTTTCAGCGCGCTTTTTACCCGATCCATAGAAATCTCCTCATTGTAGAGGCTCACATTAAACTTAATATCCCCAGCGAATAAAAATGGATCCTGCAGCACGATGCCCATATGTTTCCGCAGCGCCTGCTTCGACATCGACCGGATGTCCCGGCCATCAATTGTGATACTGCCTTCATTGGGCTCATAAAAGCCGAGCAGAAGGTTCATGATCGAGCTTTTGCCTGAGCCGGTGTGGCCGACCAAAGCAATCGTCTCTCCCTTGCGAGCCTCGAAGGAAATCTTCTTCAGGACATTCTCCCCTTCTTTATAAGCAAAGGTAACCTGATCGAATTTCACAATTCCTTCTGGACGGCTCACCTTATCTGTGTTCTCAACATCTTGGCCTTCCATATCCATGATAGCGAACACTTTATCTGCGGATACAAAGGCCCTTTGGGCATTCGTCAGCTGATCGAAAATCCCGATAATCGGCTGGAAGATGCGCCCCAGATAATCGATAAACGCATAAAATACCCCGAAAGAAATAGCGGTACTCAGTGACTCGTGGCCAAAATACCAAATGACCATCGCAGTCACCAAGCTGCCGATTGTACCTACGATGTTACGAGAGGACAAGGAGAAAACGCGGAACTGCTTCAATTGATTCACATAGCGGTCCCGATTGAGCACTTCAAATTCGTCCAGCGTCACTTTCTCGCGGCGAAAAGCCTGAATAATCGGCATCACGACGATCGATTCGTTAATCATCGCATTCATGTCGCTAAGTCGCGCACGCATGATCGTGATGTACACTTTCGAATATTTCAAGTGAATCTTCATAATGAGAGCGAAAATAGGCGGCAGCACCAGACAATAAGCAGCCAAGTGCCAGTCCAAGATAAACAAGGCTACGAAAATACCGATAAGCTGCATCGTACTAACGACAAACGTCGCCATGAAGCTCATGAATAAGTCACGTACGGCCTCCGTATCGTTGGCAATTCTCGACACAACCTGACCAATTGGCGTGGTGTCGAAATAACGCAGTGCGATGCGCTGGATGTGCCGCATTAAGTCCATACGCATGTTTTTGATGATTTGAAGCGCTGTGGACTGGAATAAGTAAGCTTGCGAATAGTTGCAAATGCTTGCTACTAAAAGCAGCCCCATATAGAGACCAATCAGCTTAAGAACAGAAGCCATCTGGCTTGTATCTACAGAAAGATGCTGATCGATGATCGTTTTTGTAATGTATGGTCCCGCAAGCTCGGCGCTTACTGCGCAGCATAAAATGAGCAGCGCACCGATAATCCTGAATTTATAGACGAGCGCATATGAGACAAGTCTTCTAGCCGTTGATGGTTGATTCATCCTGTTACCTCCTTTCTTCGTCTATTCGTCTAAACTTGCTTCCATCTGCTGACGGTCCCACTGTTCCCGGTACCAACCACCAAACTGCATCAGCTGTTCGTGTGTTCCTTCTTCTATAACGCGTCCCTCATCTAGAACGAGAATCCAATTCGCATGGCTCACCGCTGATAAACGATGGGTCGAGATGAACGTTGTTTTATCTGCCCGCTCCTTGCGGATGCTCTGGAGAATGCGGCTTTCCGTCCGGGCATCTACCGCGGATAACGAGTCATCCAGCAGGAGGATCTCGGAATTGATGAGCAGTGCTCTGGCAATCGCCAAGCGCTGCTTCTGTCCACCGGACAGCATGACGCCGTTCTCGCCGACGATAGTGGCAAGACCTTCCGGCATTTGCTCAATATCCTGGGTAAAAGAAGCCATCTCTACCGCTCGCGCTATCTCATCCGGCAGAGCGTCATGTTTCCCGAGCGCGATATTGTCGCGGATCGACTTGGACAACAGCAAATGCTCCTGCGGAACATAAGCCACCCAGCTCTTCACTTGATCGAGCGCTATCTGTTCGATAGGTACATCAGAGATCAGCAACTTCTCAGGCGGGATAGGGTATTGGCGCAGCAGTTGTTTGAGCAACGTGCTTTTACCGCTTCCCGTACGGCCTACAATGCCTAAGGTTTGGCCCCGCTCCAGCTCGAAAGACATATGCGATAGGCTTGGGTGGTTAGCAGTCGGATAAGTAAAGCTAAGATCCTTCATTTCAATTCGCTTAGGCAAACTCACCGCAACTGGCTTATCCACGTCTACGATATCGGCCTTCTGTGTCAGCGCAGTATCCAGTCGGTCAGCAGAGGCACTGCCGCGCTGCAGGACATTGATAAACTCACCGAAGGAAATCATCGGCCAGATCAGCATCCCTAAATAAATGTTGAACGAAACGAGCTGCCCCAGTGAAATCTCATTATGAAACACCAGATAGGAACCATATCCGATGCCAATAGAATAACTCAAGCCCACAATAAGAGAGGTCAATGGTTGAAAAAGCGCATTGAGTAACGAAACGCGTTTGTTCTTATTCATAACCTCGGATGTGACTTGGTCGAATGCTGTTAGATCATGATCCTCCTGCACATACGATCGAATCACGCGAATGCCGGAGATCGACTCCAGCGCATGTTCGTTCATTTTCCCGAAGGAAGCTTGAGCCGCGAGGAAGCGCACTCTCACCTTTTGACCCAATTTACTGATCACAAAAGCTAGAAATGGCAGCGGAATCAGTGCCGCAATCATTAATTTAAAGGAAATGAGAGAAACCATCATGATAATAACAACCGATGCCCCTACAATCGTGGACACCAGGGTCATTACCCCGTACCCCGAGGTTTGACCGATCGCGAGCACGTCATTCGTAGCCAAGGCCATTAACTGGCCCGTGCTGTTGCGTTGAAAAAATGCCGGCGTCATTTTCGTCATATGCGCAAGCAAACGTCCGCGCAGCACCTTCTCCACCAATGCCGAGTTACCGAACAAAGTCGTAATCCACACATACGCCATTATGTATAGGAGTACAGCAAGTCCTACAAGTAAAAGGACCGTATGGTTGAGCGTAGTTGCCGTCAGATTTCCGTTGCGGATATGATCTATTGTATTTCCTATCATTTTAGGCGGAATTGTCGCCAGTAAATTGACACCAATGAGCAGACCGATCGCCAGCACATAATATTTCCATCTTTCTTTGAAAAACCATCGAAGCTTCATGATAAAAGACAAGGATTCCACCTCTTTCCATTGTTACACACATAAATTGATTCTATAGTTTCGCTCGGATGAAGTCCATGAGGAAGTTCAGTTTAATCAAACTTTCCTGTTCCCGCAACAGGCTGGAAACTTTTTACCTTTAGAAGGACAGACTAATGACAACCTGAGATACAGAAAGGAAGTACTGCCATGAATCCTGTTATGACAAAGAGCTTTGCCATTCTATCTCTATCAGCCATGATGACTGCGGGTACCGCTTACGCTGCGCCTAATGATACATCTGCTGTAGGCTTAAAAAGCAACCTCACCGTCTCGATCTCCATGAAGGAGGAGGCAAAAAAAGTGCAAGCTACTGGCGTTATCACGTCCATTCGAACGGATGGCGATAATGGGTCGATCCACATTCAAGGTGTAGGCACAGATGGCCTTGTTCTTAACGTCGGCAAAGAAACGGTCTTCCAAATGTTAGATGGCACTAAACTTAGTCTTGCCGATTTACATGTAGGCTTAACCGTTTCGGCTGAACATTCCATGGTTATGACGATGAGCCTGCCTCCACAAACGCCAACGTCCAAAGTAACCGTTCTGGATGCCAAACTACAAGAGGGACTGATCGGAACGGCCGGTGTTATTGAAGAAATCCGCAGCGAGAACAAGAATGATCTGCGCATCCGTGTGAAAGGCGAGGGTTTAACCGAAGCATCGCCGAACGAAGTCGTTCTGAATTTGACGAAAGATACAGCTATCGTTGACAAAAATGGCGAGAAAGTAGAGACATCCAAACTTGTGAAAGGCGCGAATGTCATCGGATTCTACGGACCGGCGCTGACCAAGAGCTCGCCTCCTATCGGCACAGCTTGGAAAATCGTTGTTGCCGATAAAGAAGAATAATTTAAAAAATTATTGTAAAAAGCGGAAACCTTCCTTACCAATTGGGAGGTTTCTTTGTTTAACGTGGCTGATCGTACTGTCCAAATGACTCGTTTTTTGATACAATAACTGAAAATTCATTCGAATAAGGGGACTAATATGGAATACATTAGCACACGTGGAAAAGTAGAACCCCTCGGTTTTATCGATGCCATCCTCACCAGAAGGTGAGCCGGGTGCAAGAGCTGCAAATGACAACGGTTGATAGCGAAAATGTGCTGAATCTATCCGTCGAAGGGACCTTCGATGACTGCCAACGCATCATCAAAGAGCTGTTCGCTGACGTTGAGTTCAAGCATCGCTACCACTTGCGTGCGATCAACTCCATCAACATTGCCCGTATTTTAGCGCAAACGGTGTATTACTTYTATGCTTACTTCCAAGTTACAGCCAGCGATGCAGGAGCTAAAGTGAACTTCAGCGTGCCGACTGGTAACTTCGGTGATATTTTCGCTGGTTATCTCGCTCAGAAGATGGGCCTTCCTATTCATAAGCTCATTCTAGCGACGAACGAAAACAACATCCTTGAGCGTTTCGTGAAGGAAGGCGTGTATCAACCGGGAGCTTTCCGCGGTACGCACAGCCCTTCCATGGACATTCAAGTAGCTAGCAACTTCGAGCGCTATCTGTTCTATCTGTACGGCGAAGATGCAGAGGCAGTGGCCTCGCTGATGGCGCAGTTCAAAGCCGAAGGCCGCATTGTTATTCCTGCTGACAAGCTGCAAGCCGTGCAAGCGGATTTCGCCGCGTACGGCGTGCAGAACGAGGAATGCCTGGATACCATCAGCTCCTATTACAAGGAGTATGGTTATCTGCTTGACCCGCATACCGCGTGCGGCGTTGCCGCTGCTGACCGCATCACTGCTGACGGCGAAGTGACGGTCGCGCTTTCCACCGCTCATCCAGCGAAATTCGATGAGTCCATCCGCCTGCGCGGTATTGAGCAAACCTACCCGCAGCAAATTCAGGCTCTATTCGACAAACCGCAGTTCCAGACGGTTGTTGGCGGTTCGGATGATGAGATCAAAGATCAGCTCGTGAAGTTCTTTTAAATCAAAGGGACTGTCTCTGAAAGTCTGAAATGACCTTCGGAGCAGTCCCTTTTTCACGTCTACTTGAACTTTTGCGGGAATTGCTTGATAATGCCATCTTAATAACCTAGCTAGTGCTTTATCTTTATTTTCTAAACCAGCAAGGGCACTTACCACATAATTGCGTGTCCAAATCGCGTGATCTATCCATAGTCTTCTTAAATCGGCTTTCAACTGCACCATCGATTGCGTGTACATCATCTGTTTAGCAGCTGCTGGGCGGTCGCTAGCGTGAGCTTCAGATTCTCCTTTTCATATAAAYTGGAAACAACTCGTTATATTGTGTACTCTCGAGTCGTTTTCATTCATAAAAGAGGGAGGAAGCCCCGGCAAGACGTCACCATGCATCAAATCAGCTAGACAAAATCAGTCTTCAGACCGAGAGCCTCCTCCACCTAAGCAGGAGGACATGTTTCTGGTGCCGTGATATGCTAGATACAATGATTAAACGAACAGGAGTGAATATAGTGAATATGAATCGCAGCGCTTTTCTCGGCCCGATCTTGATTCTTTTAGGCATCTTCATGTTTCTAAAAGGGGAAATCACGTTCAGCACGGGTACCATTTTTGAATATTTTTGGCCAACCTTATTCGTCATCCCAGTAGGTGTGTTCTTTCATTGGTTGTACTTCTTCATCCTGCAGCGTAGGGGTGTAGGCGTTCTAGTGCCCGGCGGCATTCTGCTGACGGCAGGCGTCATTTGCCAAATTTCCATGCTGTTCGATATTTGGCATCTCATGTGGCCTGGCTTTATGCTTGCTGTCGCCGTCGGTTTGTTCGAGCTGTATTGGTTCGGAGGACGCAACAAATGGCTGCTTATTCCGATCAATATTTTGACCGTGATGTCCCTCTTGTTCTTTGCGATTTTCTCAATCGGCTCGCTCTTCTCCGGCATCTTCCACAATCAGCCTATCTTCGCCATCGTGCTCATTGCTGCTGGCCTAGCCTTGATGTTCATGCGCAGCGGTCGGGAGACTAGCAAGTACTAATGTGAAAGAGCGTCGGGAGTCTCCTGATGCTCTTTTCCGTATACCTAGGGGAACTTGGAGTCCTCTATTCTTAGAAAAAAGAGCTATTGCCACTCTGAGCGGAACTAGAGGGTCTTATATTTGCCCCGTGGCGCGTTTTTCGGATGGAATTCGTGGAATAACGGAACGTAGTTCCCCTTGTACATGAAACTTGCACCCATTCAGGGAAATAGAGCACTCTAGTTCCTCCCAAGCATTTCTGTTCACAAAAAAACCTTCCAAACCACGAAATCTGGTACGGAAGGTTCTTTGTTATTGGGCAACCAGGTTATCCTCTGTGGATTTCTTGATCTGTTTGCTTCGTAATTGTCCACAAGCGGCATCAATATCCGTTCCGTGCTCAAGACGGACGCTACAGGAAATACCCTGCTTCTTGAGTGTGTCATAGAAAGCTCGAACAGACTCCCGCTCGCTACGTTGGTACTGGCTGTGCTCATCTACCGGATTGTACGGAATGAGATTCACATTGGCGAGTTGGCGGATGTGCTGAATCAGCTCAGCGAGCTGGATCGCATGCTCCTTGCCGTCGTTCACGTCCTTCAGCAAAATGTACTCGATCGTAATTCTCCGGTTTGTTTTCTCCAAATAGTACTCAATCGAACTCATCAATTTCTCAATTGGAATGGCTTTGTTAATTTTCATGATCCGCGTTCGAAGTTCGTTCGTCGGGGCATGCAAGGAAATCGCGAGGTTCGTTTTCAAATCGGAATCCGCGAATTCTCTGATTTTATCAGCAAGACCACTTGTAGAAACGGTGATATGTCTAGCGGCAATATCAAGACCCTTCTGATCCTTCACAACGCGGATGAAATCCACCATGTTCTTGAAATTATCGAAAGGCTCGCCGATCCCCATCACAACAATATGGCTCACGTGCTCACTCGCGCCCTTGCTGTCCAAATGAAGCTGAACCTTCATAATTTGTTCCACGATTTCTGCGCTTGTCAGGTCACGGCTCTTAGCCAGCAGACCGCTTGCGCAGAAGCTGCACCCGATATTGCAGCCGACTTGTGTCGTTACACACACGGATAGCCCGTATTTATGCCGCATCAGCACGGTTTCAATCAGGTTGCCATCCATCAGTTTAAACAGGAATTTGATAGTCCCGTCCGCCGACTCTTGTTTTAAATGCTCCGTCAAGGTTTGGATAGCAAAATGTTCTTCCAACACCTGAAGGCAGTCTTGCTTAACATCCGTCATCTCCGAAAAGGCAGTTACCCGCTTGCGATACAGCCAATCCCATACAAGTAAAGCCCGCGACTTTTTGAATCCTTTTTCGGCGAGCCAAGCAACCAATTGATCAAACGTTAATCCATAAATGGACCCTTTATTCATGCTTTATCCTCTTTTCAAGACTTTCACTTACAGTCCAAATTCTACGAAACAGCCGAAGCCTACCATCTAGTTATTATTGTGCCAAAAATCGAGCATGAACACAAGAGGAGTGAGCTTCCAGTCGTTCATTAAACATTTACAAATAAATCGAACATATGTTCTTTATTTTTGGAGCGTTTTATGGTAATAATAAGAGGTAAGGTTTTTTAGCAATGTTTCTATTCAAATATAACCCAAGGAGCTGAAGGATGATGACAGTACGCTTAGATCCTTATTTAGTCATGGAAGGTAACGCTAAGGAAGCCATTCAATTTTATGAAAAAGCATTAGGTGCTGAGCAAGTATTCGTACAAACGTTTGGCGAAATGCCCGCGAATCCTGAATTCCCGCTTCCTGCAGAGGCAAGTGAGCTTATCGGACATGCGATGCTGATGGTAGGCGAGACACGTCTGATGTTGTCTGACGCATTCCCTGGACAACCTATTCAGAAGGGGGCTAATGTTACGATTTGCATTTCGATCAAGGATGTTGAGAAATCCAAAGCGATCTACCATGCACTGGAAGATGGCGGACGCGTCATCATACCGTTGTCAGAATCTCACTTCAGCCCTGCTTATGGTCAAGTAGTCGACAAGTTTGGCGTGGGCTTCCACATCTTCACAGACCAACCTACTAATAACTAAGGTCCGATCGACAAGTCAAAAAGCCTTCATTCCATATCTATCGTTGGATTGAAGGCTTTTTTATGTAGAACCCCTAACATGCTTATCGAACGATTTTCTCGAGAATTTTCATAGAAGTTGCTGCTATCTCTTCAGCTACAGGTACTTGTACAGGTGCAGGCGCTGGCACTGGCGTTGGTGTTGGCTGATCGTGAAACATTTTGCTGGCATACATCTTCTTAATTTGACCATAAAAGCTTGTCGATCGTATGTAGGAAATAATTCTGCAAATCATTTGCATTTGCATCGTATCCTCAATCCCAGAAGAGATGTTGAAAAGTGTATTCAAACTGCCAATGGCTTGATCCCTAGTGATGATTCCACCTTCCAAATCCCTCACTACCCGCTCCATTTCACTTTTTACGAACCAGACTGCTCTGCTCTTTATATTCTTATCTATCAACCACTGCACCTCCTAGATGTATGTACTAAAATAGTACAACACCCTGCTTGGAATAGCTGTCGAAGTGAGGGGAGCAAGATTATAGTATTTTTCGGGAATGCCAAGGAATATTGTCGTCTTTTGTTAGGAAAAATTTGTAAACATGGGGCTTCCCTGTATTTTTCTCAGAAATTGCATGGTTCGCTCGTTGTTTGACAATTTGAAGACCTGCTCAGGGCTGCCTCTTTCCAAGATGACCCCAATTTCATAAGTCCAACTAGTTGAACATTTGCTTCACTAATTCCCGATTCCGTTCTTTGAAGACCTCATTATGAGAAGAAACCATAGCATACTTGTACGCGCCTGGCTGTATGTATTGTTTGGCTTTATTTACAGCGTTCGCTGCATCATGGAAAGCGCCCGCGATCAGATGGACTTTCCCCTCATGATTGAGAATATCGCCAGCTGCATAAATGCCCTCTACAGAAGATTCGCTCGCCGCGCTGCCCTTAATATAATAGTCGTCTACGATCTCGATCTTCACTTCGCTATTTTGAAGCAACGTCTTATCCCGCTCGTAACCGTAGTACGACCTCTGGCGAGAACGTTAATCCTTGTTCGACAAGTTTTTCAATCAGTTTTGCACCTGGCAGTGGCGTATGACCGCCAACGTCCCAGATCATCTTCTCTGGATAGACATGCACTTTGCCGCCCAACTGTGGCTGATACTCAATAATCTTTGTTTTCATTTCTCTCAAACCGCTATAGAAAGCAGAGTAAAGCCCTGCCGGGCCTCCTCCGATGATCGTTACATCAAACAATTCCTGATTTTCCATATCCGTTCACTCCTTCTCGTTTATATGAAATTGATTATCATTATCAATTAAATATAAAGCTAAATTTTTCTTTTGACAACAAAAATAATCATTGACAACCTCATGTTGTTGGCGTAAAGTATGTTTAGTTGTCTGGTTGATAATGATTATCACTATCGATGACATCATGGAGGTGTATGATGGTTCGCCTATACATAGATGAACTCAACATTGGTTATGGAGAACGTTCGATTGTCAAAAATCTTAGTGCCGCCATTCCCGACAAGAAAATTACGACGATTATCGGCGCTAACGGCTGCGGTAAATCCACCCTGTTGAAAGCAACAACACGAATTATTCCTCACCAGTCAGGACGTATCGTTCTAGACGGGGCGCTCATTTCGAAAGAAAATACCAAAGTGCTCGCCAAAAAGATGGCGATCCTACCACAAGCGCCTGAAAGCGCCAGTGGATTGACCGTTGGTGAATTGGTGTCTTATGGCCGCTTTCCTTATCAAACCGGCTTTGGCCGATTGACGAAGAAGGACTATGACGCCATTGACTGGGCGCTCGAAGTGACAGGTACCCAAGATTTCAAATATAGACCTGTTGATTCCCTATCAGGTGGTCAACGGCAGCGCGTTTGGATTGCCATGGCTATTGCACAGGAAACAGACATTATTTTCCTGGATGAGCCCACTACCTATTTGGATTTGGCCCATCAGC
Source organism: Paenibacillus sp. 01T422 (assembly GCF_056398785.1). Classification (NCBI taxonomy): domain Bacteria; kingdom Bacillati; phylum Bacillota; class Bacilli; order Caryophanales; family Paenibacillaceae; genus Paenibacillus; species Paenibacillus sp. 01T422. The sequence goes on from NZ_JBFTQB010000412.1 coordinate 10,184, forward strand.
TAGAGGTGCTGGAGCTGTTGCAAAGATTGAATCAGGAGCAAGGCCGAACGATTGTCATGGTACTTCACGATTTGAATCAAGCCGCCCGTTTCGCTGATTACATCATCGCCTTGAAAGATGGCGAAATCGTCAAAGCCGGCGATTGCGAAGAAGTGATGCAGCCTGAAGTTCTCAGGCAAGTTTTTCAGATCGATGCAGAGATCGGAAGAGATCCTCGAACCCATAAACCCATGTGCATGACCTACAATTTGTTAAAGGGAGACTATTCCAGTGAAAAAGCTACTCATTCTATTCCTGCTCTTCATCCTAGTACTAGCTACTAGCGCTTGCGGATCTGCTGCTCCAACAAAAGAAGATCCCGCTGCGACGTCGGCTGCAACTGCTGGGTCTGGGTCCAAAACAATCACTTACCAGTCCGAGAACGGGCCCATTGAAGTACCTGCTGATCCACAGCGTGTCATTGTCCTTTCCTCTTTTACTGGAAACGTATTGGCGTTAAATGTGAAGCTTGTCGGTGTGGAGTCATGGTCCAAAGCCAACCCTAACTTCGACAAAGCCTTAAAAGATGTGCAGGAAGTTTCAGATGAAAATTTGGAGAAAATTATTGAACTAAAACCGGATCTCATCATCGGTCTATCCAATTTGAAAAATATTGATAAGCTTAAGCAAATCGCTCCAACCGTTACATACACATACGGGAAAGTTGATTATCTAACCC
>NZ_JBFTQB010000413.1:0-5416 GCF_056398785.1 Paenibacillus sp. 01T422
GTATCCACCGTTTCTCATGAAATGAAGGCTGACACGAACGGCAATAAGATCGTTGACGTGGAGGTTCTGGTCACGAATGACGGAACGCTTTCTGCGGGCTTGAAAGTAAAAGGCAGCATCGGAAGCGGCGATAGCAAAATAGAATCGACGGAACTTGCTGCGCTAGATTACGTGCGCACAGCGCCTGTTTTTTCCGAAGCTAGCGGTACGGTCAAAAGTTTGAAATTTAAAGACGGAGATACCGTGCAACAAGGGGATCTCATTGCGACCTTATTTAACGATGATCTTCAGCAAAACATCATCAGCAAGCAAGCCGCCATCGACGGCCAGAAAATAAAAGTGGACGATGCCCAGCAAAAGGTGAATCAATTGACGATCACAGCGCCATTTGACGGCGTGTTCTCGGCGGACTTTGCGAATAGCAAAAGCAATGTGCTGCGCAACTACCCGGTAGGTGCGCAAATCACTGCCAACACTACGTTAGGTGCGGTAGCGAGCTTAAGCACGATGCAGCTAGCCATTGCAGTGGATGAGCTGGATTTGACGAGTGTGAAGGTTGGGCAGAAAGCAGTCGTGAAAGTGGATGCGATCTCGGGAAAATCTTTTGAAGGTGAAGTGACGTCCGTGTCTAATGTCGGAACAACGACGAACGGAGTAACGACATACGATGCCGTTGTCACCATCCCGAATCCAGATAGTGTGCTCAAATACGCAATGACGGCAACTGCTGAAATTTTCATTCAGGATAAAAAGGATATTCTTGTAGTGCCGATTCAGGCAATTACGACGACGAAGGGAAAATCTACCGTTTCTCTGAAGAAAGCCGACGGAACCGTCGAAGAACAGCATGAGATTAAAACCGGTATTCGCAGTAAAACAAAGGTTGAGATTGTGAGCGGTCTGCAAGAGGGCGATGAAGTTGTCATGCCGACACGCCGGGCTACAACGACAACGAATCAGCAAGGTGGATTTCCTGGTGGCGAAGGCGGGCCTGCCGCTGGATTCCAAAGAGGTGAAGGTGGGGGCAGCGGCTTCCAAGGTCAAGGCGGAGGCGGAGCGCGCCAGTGATGAGCAGCTTCGAGGAAAGGAGCCAGTCGTATGAATATCATTGAATTAACGGGAGTCACCAAAAGCTACGCACGCGGAGATGAAGAGCTGCAAATTCTGAAAGGGATTACCCTACACATTGCAAAAGGTGACTTCGTTGCTATTATTGGTCCCAGCGGATCGGGGAAATCAACACTGATGAATACAATCGGATTACTGGATATACCCACTTCAGGCACTTACTCGCTCGATGGTGTTTCTACGGTTAAGATGTCCGACAACGGCTTGGCTGAGCTAAGAAACCGAAAGATTGGTTTTATATTTCAACAATTCAACTTGCTGCCTCGACTATCTGCTATTGAAAACGTGGAATTACCGATGATTTATGCAGGTATTTCTGCCAAACAACGCCGAGAGCAAGCCCAGCGTATGCTGGAGAAGTTAGGGATGGGTCAGCGTGGACATCACAAGCCAAGTGAGCTTTCCGGTGGACAGCAGCAAAGGGTGGCGATTGCCAGAGCGCTAGCCATTTCTCCATCGTTGATATTGGCTGACGAACCAACCGGAGCTTTGGACTCCAAAACAGGGATTGAAGTACTGGAGCTAATTCAGGAACTCAATCAGCAGGGCAACACGATTGTGCTGATTACGCATGACAATCATATTGCCGATCATGCCAAACGTGTCGTGACGCTTCGAGATGGTGAAATCATCAAAGATGTTCGTAATCAGCAGATGCCTGTTTCAGTGGATGAGGCGGTGACGATATGAGACCTTGGGAACTTTTTCAAATGGCGATGGCCACTGTTCGTTCCAATCCGCTCCGAACTGTTTTGACCATGCTCGGCGTTATTATTGGGGTTAGCTCCGTAATTACGTTAGTATCCATCGGGCAAGGGACTTCCAAGTCGATTGAGAAACAGTATGAGGGTCTGGGCACGAACCTGCTGACGGTTAATTTACTTGGCAATGGCCGCGCAACGCAGCTGAAGTACGAGGAAATTATGGAGCTGGAAGGCACAGCTGGAATTAGCGGGATTGCCCCAACGATGACCAGAGGCAGCACGAGTATTAAATATGACCGCACGACGGAATCGTATAACGTGATTGGTACGAACGACCGTTATCTGAGTATGCAAAAGGGAGAAATGGGCAGTGGGCGTTTCCTTGCCGAAGCGGATTTGGACTACCGCAATCACGTTGCGGTAATAGGAACCGAGGTCGCGACGAAGTTTTTTGGCAAGGATGATCCCTTGAATGAGGAAATTAATGTCAACGGCTACATGTATACGATTATTGGTGTTTTGAAAAGCAAAGGCTCCAACACGAGCGGAACCTCACTAGACAGCTCTGTTATTGTGCCGCTTCCAACAATGAGTCGAGATTTTAAACTTGGCTCCATTCGCTCAACGTACGTAGAAGCAGCAAGCGGGGACGACGTTAGCAAGGTGCAGGCTGCTCTTGAGAGGTATTTGACAAGCAAATTCAAGAGTACGTCGGGGTATAACATTTTCAACTCATCCGAATTGATCAGCGCCAAACAAACAGCGTCCAGCACGCTAACCAATCAGCTAGTCGCAGTAGCGGCGATATCCCTTCTGGTTGGCGGTATCGGGATTATGAATATTATGCTCGTAACCGTTAGTGAACGAACGCGAGAGATTGGGATTCGCAAATCCATTGGGGCCAAACGGCGGAATATTCTCTTGCAGTTCCTGGTGGAAGCCACGTTAATCAGCGGAATGGGAGGCTTCATTGGCCTCGTTGTTGGCGTAGCGTTATCGCTCGCTTGGCCCTATATCAATCCGAGTCAGGCTACCAGTCTTTCAATCAACGTAGGTCTTTATGCATTCTTATTCTCAGCATTAGTCGGAGTTATTTTCGGATTATACCCTGCCAATAAAGCGTCCAAATTAAAACCTATCGATGCTCTTCGTTACGATTAATTCGTGATTGCTGAATGATTTCTTGACTAAATTAAAGCTACGGGAGGTAAACATCATGATTCGCAAATTAACAACACTTTCTTTGAAACATACGACCTTGGCCTTGTTATTGACTGGCAGCCTAGCCGCTGCCTCCTTACCCTCAGGGATGGTTCAAGCTGCAGGTGAAGCCGTTTATATTTCTCCAACTTCTTATTTTACAATCAGCCAAGCTGCACTCTCGTCCTCATCGCTACAGTTCGCTGTATCGTTAAATAATGGGGATCAAAATGCGATCGACTTCAATCAATATGGCGTGCGCGTTACGGATACGACGGGGCATAGTTTTACAGCGAAATTGAGTGAAAAGAAAAGCGCTAGCGTTCTTCCCGGGCAGGAAACGAGCTTCCGTTTCTACGCCAATCTGGCCGAAGGCGAATCCGCAGATCAGCTGAAGATTGATGTCTTCCGTTGGGATGCAGGGCAGGCAGATTTCATGAAACATCTGGGCCAACTACCTGTTAGTTCTGCGCTAGGCGAAGGTCAAGTGACCGTGCCGGAAGAGATAATTAATCTCCGAACACTCGACAGCACTTTAGCGAATGATGCCTCACTTGCTTTCCAATTAGGGCAAAGCGTACGTGTTTCTGAGAATGGAAAATGGTATCTGTATACGCAAGTATCCGCGAAAAACCTTGGTTCCAGCAGCGTTAAGCTGCCTACTGGACTTCAGCTCAGATTAGTAGATTCCAGCGGTTTGAAATACGCTTCTACCATTGCGAATGGTTCAAGCACAACTTTCCTTCCTAGTGAATCGGATACTGTCACCATAAAAACACCGATTTCTAAGCAAATGGCGATGTCAGGTGCATCGCTGGAGTTTTATTATTTAAATCAAAGTGAAGATGTGACGCTAGGGAACATGAGCCTTAATGCTTCTCTCCAGACTACTCCACTAGATACGAAGCAGGTGTATAGCGGGCAACAAGACGGGGAGCAAATGACAGTCAAAGCCAGCACGGCGCAGTACTCAACGCAAGCAGACGGCGTTCATGTGCAAACCATTGTTACGTTAAGTAATGACGGAGAAGCTTCAGCAGCCGTACCATCCTTCATTGCGACTTACCAGGTAGGAGATTCTGGCACTGCTTTGTCTGCTGCGGATAATTCGACTCGCCCTGCATTTTTGGCTGCCAAAGAAACAACGACATATTACTTTAATGCGATTCTACCGTCTGGAACTGATCCGAATGCGGCTCAACTTGTCCTCTGGGAGAAGACATCGTCTGCGACGAGCACAGGTAATAATGCAGCAAGTGCAAGTAGTGCAAGTAGCGCAAACGGTGGCACAACGTCAACAGCGGCTGGAACGACCGAGACGACCGAATCGGCAACAGGTTCTGCAAGTGGCGGATCAACAGGGCAGATGCCTGTAGCCGTGTTCCTGCTTAAAGGCGCGAGCGAAGCGAAGAACGGCTTTACGACAGCTGCAAGCTATTCTCTTGGCGATAAGCTGACTTTAAATGATAACGCTATTGTCAATAAAAATGTGGCTGTTTCGCTCGTCGAGCTGCATGCTCACGAAAACGATGATCTTGGTTACAAAACCGCCATCGCCAAGTACAAAATCACAAATAACGGCTCGAGCACGATTGCTTTGCCTGAGCTTCAAAATGAGTTGCTGGATAGCAACGGCAATTCGTATACAGGCACACGCCAAAGCTCTGTTACCACACAACTCACGCCGGGCAGCTCTTATGTTGTTAGCTATTCCTACCTGCTTCCGAATCGCAAAACAGCGGACGATGAAGCTTTTGCGCTGAATATCTTCGATGATAAGTCAGTGTCCGAAGGTAAAGTGTCACTTGGAACGTATCAGGTTGCTCTGCAGAAGGAAGATGACAGCGACACGATTGACCTATATCCGTTCTCTCTGAAAGTGAACGATGACTCGATTAGTTGGCTTTATAGTGGTGGTTCTTATTCCTATCAGCTGAATCTGGATCTTGATATCACGCACGAGGATCAAGTTATTATTGATTCGAATTTCTCGACAATTGAATTCGATATGGTGGATTCGCTTGGCCGTATTGTGGGTACTCAAACGTYCACACTAGTTGGCACTGGCAAACTGACAAGCGGCAAGCAAAAAATTGTTGTCACTGGTCTTAAAAACGAACAAGTAGACTCGGGTGTAGTAGTCAACATGTATGAAGTCATCAATACCCCTAATGGGACAGCTAAACGTCTGATTAGACAATTCCATTAATAGCAGCAAAAGATTATGGCGCCTGTGTGCTTTGTGCACATAGGCGTCCTTTTGCGTGTGAGCCTTTACAATCGAGAGTGATGGGCACTAAAAAGAAGCGGGCGAAGTGTGCTGTCGCATGTGCCATGAAGACCGAATAGACATTGTAGTTTTCCTTAGGGAGGGGACAGCATGG
>NZ_JBFTQB010000414.1:0-5411 GCF_056398785.1 Paenibacillus sp. 01T422
GCCTACAAGTAGATTTATTCTACTTATGTGACGGCCTCTTTTTATTTATTGGTTATGCTAAAATACGAACATGATATATGATAAATAAAACACGTTTGTCTTCTTTATAGTTAAAAGCAATAAACATGGTCCTTATCATTCACAATAGGAGTTGTACAATCATTGGAATTACGTCAACTACAATATGCGATTCAGATCGCCATTGAGCGGAATTTTTCGCGAGCCGCAGAAAAACTTCATATCGCCCAGCCTTCGCTCAGTCAGCAGCTATCCAAGCTTGAGAAAGAAATCGGCGTTCTCCTGTTCCAGCGCAGCACAAACTCCGTTGAACTAACGCATGCCGGATCTCTATTCGTCGAGAAATCACAAAAGATTCTCGATATGGTGGAGCAGCTCAAAAAAGAGATGGAAGACATCTCTCAGATGAAGAAAGGGCGCCTTGTCGTCGGCAGTATGCCAATAACGGGATCAACTATTCTCCCTTTTGTTGTCCCTGTTTTTAAAGCCGCTTACCCAGATATAGAGATTTCCCTCGTTGAAGAAACTTCAGCGAACTTGGAGACATTGACCATGAATGGCCAAACCGATATTTCTCTACTCTCCTTGCCGCTGAGGGAAGAATCGCTAATTTATGAAACACTTTTGGAAGAAGAAATCGTCCTGGCTGTACCCCCGCGTCATCCGTTGACACAGGCTATAGAACCGATCAGCATCTCGCAATTGGAAAAAGAAGCATTCATCGCCTTAAAGAAAGGGCAAGGTTTCCGTAAGCTTACGCTTGATCTCTGTCAAAACGCTGGGATTGTCCCTAATATCGTGTTCGAATCCAGCAACATGGAAACTGTCCAGTCTCTTGTGGCAGCTGGGATGGGCATCGCATTCGTGCCGTATTTGATATCAAAGCGCAGCTTCAGCGAGCTGTCTCCCGTTCATCTTGCCTTAGAAGGCAGACCAACCCGAACACTTGTCATCGCCTACCGCAAAGGCAGATACCTCTCCAAAGCAGCCGAGGCTTTCGTTAGCACGATGAAAGCGGTTATGCAGACAATTGGTTAACTCTAAGAATCCAAGGAGGAGCGAACTGTCATGAACAAAACCCAGCGATTAATCCAGCTTATGATGGCCGTTAATGAGCGCATGGCTTTCACGACAAAGGAGCTCGCCCTAGAATTCGGCGTCTCCGAGCGGACCATGCACCGTGATTTACAGGAGCTTAGCGAGCTCGGGATGCCGCTGTATACCGAATTCGGCCCGCATGGCGGATATCGCTTACTGAAGAAGAGAATGCTCCCGCCTATTCTATTTACCGAACAGGAAGCGGTAGCGATGTTCTTCGCCTTTCAGTCGCTCCAGTATTATGGAACGCTACCTTTTGCTGCAGAATCGACTTCAGCATTAGGTAAGTTTTATCACTATCTTCCGACGGATACCAAGAAAAGAATCGATGCTCTTAAGAACCGTGTATCCTTTTGGACACCTACTCGCACGCATAGTTCTCCTTACTTGGAGGAAATATTGGAGGCTTCAATCGATGGTCTCCCCCTTCACATTACTTATGCATCCAAAGATGGTGTAACAGAACGAACCGTACAGCCTATCGGTATTTACGCATCGAATGGTTACTGGTACTTTCCATCCTATTGTTTTCAAAAAGACCGCATTCTGTTATTTCGCACAGATCGCTTGCAGAGCTTGGAACGCGCTGAGCCGAACCATCCGAGCAAAGACCTCAAGAATTATACCATTCTTGATTGGCTATCAGGTGGAGTGAGCCAAAAGACAGATTCCTCTGAACACATGAATCTCCGCGTCAAGCTTACACCTGCTGGTGTCAGAGCTTACGAACGAAGTAGTGGCAAGGATGAGCATGTCACGATACATGCCGACGGGAGCGGCGAATTAGCAACGGATATGCACCAAAGCAATTTACTATATTTTTCGAAATTTTTCCTTGGCATGGGTGAAGATGCTGTTGTCGAAGAACCTTCGGAGATGGTTCAATGGATTCGCGAACAACTTCAGGGTATGCTTCGCGCATACAGCACTTTGGATGAAGATTCACAAGTTTGAGCTTTTTTGCGCAAGAATAATCCATGACAAGAATTGTCATGGTAATGAGGTAAGCTATAAGTGCAAAGTAACTTGGTGATAGACATGAAGGAGGCATAAAGGATGACTAATTTTAAGCAGCTCCAAGGTCAGGTAGCTCTAGTAACTGGGTCAAGCCGAGGTGCTGGCAGAGGAATTGCGYTAGCGCTTGGTGAAGCAGGTGCCACCGTTTATGTCACAGGCCGCAGTACAAGGGAACAGTCGACTCAGTCAGATCTAACAGGTACGATTGAAGATACAGCGGATGAATTGGCTGCACGCGGTGGCATCGGAATTGCGGTTCGTTGTGATCATACCATTGAATCGGATGTTACAAAACTGTACGACCAGATCAAACAGGAGCAAGGCTCTCTTGATCTTGTAGTCAACAACGCTTGGGGCGGATACGAGGACATTGAAAAGGATGATTTTTTAGCGCCTTTCTGGGAGCAGCCATTGAAACGTTGGGACAACATGTTCGGCGCCGGCTTACGTGCTCAAATGGTGTCCAGCCGCTATGCCATGTCAACCTTCTTCCTTGCCCAGAAGCGCGGCTTAATTATTAACACAGGGGTCTACTCCGATATTGGCGGCGATTACCCTGTGAATGTATTTTATGACACGGTGAAACGTGCAGTTGTGAATATGACCCGTGTTATGTCTCTGAATCTTAAAGCACACCAATTAGATGTTACAGCACTAGCTTTAGCTCCTGGTTGGATGCGCACTGAAGCTGTGTACAAGCATTACGGTCTCGAACCTGGCGATCCTGACTTCATGAAAATCGAAGACTTACACCCAACGGAATCCGTCGAGTATATTGGGCGCGCCGTCGTTGCGCTAGCCTCAGATCCTTTGGTACACCTGAAGGCTGGGCTACTACATGAGGTTGGTTCCCTAGCTGCCGAATATGGTTTCACGGATATCGATGGCAGACAGATGCCTCCATTCCGCGTCTAATACTTTTGTTATTTCATAAACCATCGTTGAATAAGGTTAGGCGGTTGGATGCGGCAGTTGTGGAATGCTGCGATTTTCCAACCGTCTTTTTCTTTTATCAATACATTCGTATTTATGGAATCTCGGTTTTTGGGAGCTTTTCTCTGCCATCTGAGCTTAATCGCTCCAACGCAGTGAACAACAGCCAAATTAGCCTGCATAAATCGAATCTGAATCGCCCCTCCCTCCGTCATCGAGGAACCTCGCAATACATTTTCATGAGCGCTCATTCCCTTCAATTATCTATTGCGATACTGTTCTACTCCATTGTGTCAGACTTCATTGCTCTTGAATATTACCCGAAAGCATGAAAATCCCCCCGTCTGTAGACCGATTGCAAGCCCTTTTGTTTTCAAAATTATGCCAATTTCCATAACCATTCCATCTCCATAAGCATACAATATAATAAAAACTTATCGTTTCTCTAATTAATATTGATAAAGAGACACTCAATGCCTAGGAGGCGGAAACCAAGATGTTAGCAAAAGCAATTGAGCAGACATTCTGTAAGTTGCAAGAACCTTCATTAGAACAATTAAAATCAGCACTTCAATCCCTAAACAGTTTGTTTCATGAGGTACCTGAAAATAAAACCGAGCCCGTGAAACTCCCTTATGGTCGCAATGTTATTTACAGCACCACAGAACTTGAAGTCATTATCATTCATATTCCCGCTTCGGCCGCAACAGCCATTCATAATCACGGAGCGTCCGTAGGCGCTGCCTGTTTGGTTCAAGGCCAAATCGTCAATTCCAAATACCTATTGGATACAGAAGGATACCCCGTTGTTCATAGTGATGATTTTATTAAAACAGGGGATTATTTTACGGCTCCGAAAGATCAAATCCATCAGCTTAGCAATCCGTTCCATGAGCCCGCCGTATCCATTCATGTCTATAGTCCGCCGCTCACTGACGTTCACCGCTATCTGCCTTATAGTGAAGTTCTTGATTACGTCATTTAATAAAAAAGAGGCTATCCCTTGTCCGTCATGAAAATGACGAGGGAAAGCCTCTTTAATTTTCACTTAAACCACGCCTAAATATGGGAACTCCATTCCCTTATTTAGGATAAATACGGCGATTTATTTGAGAGCGGGAACTACAAGACCTTATTTCACCTAAATAGGCTAAATTTACACCAATGTTGGCGAAATAGCGGACCACAGTTCCCCTCCCTCCACTCAAATGCCTGTTTTGAGCAAAATAGCGCCCTGTAGTTCCTCTCCATTCAAGCATTCGCTGGACACGAGGTTCATCTACCTTAAGGGCAGCTTCTTTGCATTAAAACTGAAGCGAATTCTCGATGAATGCTTTCAATTCAGAAATAGGCATCCGCGTTTGTTCCATTGTGTCACGGTCACGAACCGTTACTTGACCATCTGTCTCCGACTCGAAATCGTACGTGATACAGAATGGCGTACCGATCTCGTCGTGACGACGGTATCTTTTACCGATAGAACCTGTATCGTCATAGTCAACCATGAAATGTTTCGCTAGATCAGCAAACACAGCTTGTGCGCCTTCATTCAATTTCTTGGAAAGTGGGAAAATAGCAGCTTTGATTGGAGCTAGTGCAGGGTGGAAGTGAAGCACGGTACGGCTATCGTCACCTTCCAGCTTTTGCTCTTCGAATGCGTCAATCAAAAGCGCCAGCGTCACACGGTCTGCGCCTAGGGATGGCTCGATACAGTAAGGCACATAACGCTCATTCGTTTCTTGATCGATATAATTGAAATCTTCACCGGAATGCTCCATGTGCTGTTTCAAATCGAAATCTGTACGATCCGCAATACCCCAAAGCTCGCCCCAGCCAAACGGGAATTTGTACTCAATATCTGTTGTAGCATTACTGTAATGAGATAATTCATCTTCATTGTGGTCACGCAAACGAAGGTTTTCACCTTTAGCGCCTAAAGACAATAACCAGTTGTGGCAGAAGCTTCTCCAGTACTCGAACCACTTCATATCTTCGCCTGGTTTGCAGAAGAACTCAAGCTCCATTTGTTCAAATTCACGTGTACGGAACGTAAAGTTACCTGGCGTGATTTCGTTACGGAAGCTTTTACCGACTTGACCGATACCGAATGGCAGTTTTTTGCGCATAGTGCGCTGTACATTTTTAAAGTTAACAAAAATACCTTGAGCTGTTTCAGGACGCAGGTAAACGACGTTTGAACTTGCTTCTGTAACGCCCTGGAACGTTTTGAACATCAGATTGAACTGACGAATATCCGTGAAATCCTTGCTGCCACAATCCGGGCATACGATGTTATTCTCAACGATCAGCTTCATCATATCATCGAAAGTCATACCGTCTACGAC
>NZ_JBFTQB010000415.1:0-5410 GCF_056398785.1 Paenibacillus sp. 01T422
AACCAAGGGATGGGCGGCGGCCAAGATTTCAGCGGCGGCTTTGGCGATATTTTCGATATGTTCTTTGGCGGTGGTGGCGGTGGAAACCGTCGTAATCCGAATGCGCCACAGCGCGGCAACGATCTGCAATACACGATGACGATTGAGTTTAAGGAAGCGATTTTCGGTAAAGAAACCGATATTCATATTCCGCGAACTGAAAATTGCGATACGTGCAGCGGGTCTGGTGCGAAGCCAGGAACGAAGCCGGAAACTTGCGGCGGCTGTCATGGCAGCGGTCAGCAGGAAGTTGTACAGAATACGGCATTCGGCCGCATTGTGAATCGCCGCGTATGTACGCAGTGTAATGGTTCTGGTAAAATCATCAAAGAAAAATGCGTAACTTGTCATGGCGCTGGAAAAGTGAAAAAACAACGCACCATTCACATCAAGATTCCAGCTGGTGTGGACGATGGCGCACAACTTCGTGTATCAGGCGAAGGAGAAGGCGGAACTCGTGGAGGCCCATCTGGCGATCTTTACGTTGTTATCCGCGTGAAATCTCATGAATTCTTTGAGCGTGAAGGCAATGACGTCTATTGCGAAGTGCCACTAACCTTTATTCAAGCGGCACTAGGCGATGAGATCGAAATCCCGACGTTGACAGAAAAAGTTAAACTCAAAATTCCGGCAGGCACACAAACCGATACCTATTTCCGCTTAAAAGGAAAAGGGGTTCCGCACTTGCGCGGCTTCGGTCAAGGTGACCAGCACGTGAAAGTGATCGTGGTAACGCCTACGAGCTTAAGTGATGATCAGAAGGATTTGCTGCGCCAATTCGGCAAGCAAACCGGTGAGCATACGCATGAGCAGAGCCAATCGATTTTCGAACGTATGAAAAGAGCCTTCCTAGGCGACTAAAATGATATTTTCCTATAGGAACTGAAACACTCCCTTGACGTTTTCAYAGATCGTTGATCTGTTGAAATAGCCGAGCGGAGTGTTTTTTGTTTGCTTGTTTACATTCAGATAACAGTATATGGAATTTTTTACATAGCGAATACGTTTGGATAACTTTCTCTTAATCTATGAAAGTTATGCTAGATCACGTGAGATACTATATATTTGGAGGGAATACACCTTGAAAAAAAGCTTGAAACAAATCATGGGTTCCGGTCTAGCAATTTCCTTACTGGCCTTAAACGTAGCAGGCGTAGCATCAGCTGCCGAAACAACTCCGACTACCGTACCAGCGGAGCAACCGCAATCCAAAAATTTAATTGTACTTATCGGTGATGGAATGGGTCCAGCTGAAGTAACAGCAGCAAGATACTACTCCAAAAAATTCCTAAATAAAGACCGCTTAGAGCTTGATGGCGGATACTATGTTGGTAAAGCAACTACATACTCGCAACCAGGTCCTTACACGTCGGAATCCGGTGCTGTAACTGACTCAGCTGCAGCTGCAACTGCCTTCTCGACAGGTAACAAAACTTACAATAATGCTATCAGCGTGTCTAACGGCGATGTTGCCAAGCCTTATGCTTCGATTATCGAAGCAGCAATGAAACAAGGCAAATCAACTGGACTTGTTTCCACAGACAATATTACTGGAGCAACACCTGCGGTATGGGCATCCCACGTTCGCCAACGCAGCAATCAAAACGCAATTGCTTCTCAGTACTTAGCTAGCGGAGTTAATGTTATTTTCGGTGGCGGTAAAACTAACTTTGTAACAAAAGATGATAAAGGAAAGCGCACTGACAAGAACATCATTCCTGATTACGAAGCAAAGGGCTTCAAAACAGCGTTTGATAAAGCAGGCTTAGATGCAATTCCAGCTACAGCTGACCATGCGCTTGGACTTTTCGCAATGAATGAAATTCCTTACGTGTTGGATCGCGATGCGAGTACACCAAGCTTGCCGCAAATGACACAAAAAGCGCTTGATATTTTGTCACAAAATAAAGATGGTTTCGTCCTATTGGTTGAACAAGGACGTATCGATCACGCGGGCCACGCAAACGATCTGCCAGCCAACATCCAAGAAACGTTGGAGCTGGATGCGACATTCAAAACATTAGTTGATTTCGCGAAAAAAGACGGAAATACATCCCTTGTTGTCTCCGCTGACCATGAAACTGGTGGACTATCCTTGGGGATTAACAATGTGTACGAATTGAACGTAGATTTGTTTAATAAACAAAAGCACTCCTACGAGTATTTGGATGCTATCTTGAAAACAGCTCAAACAGCTGACGATGTTCGTAAAATCGTTGCTGATAACGTTGGTTTCACAGACTTGTCAGACGAGGAAATTGCCTTGATTTTGAAAGGTGACGGATCTTCCTACGGACGCGCTGGCGGATACAATGCTGTGGTATCCAAGCGCTTAGCTATTGGCTGGACGGGACATGGACATACTGGCGTAGACGTTGGTGTGTGGGCTTACGGACCGATCGCTTCATTGGTTAAAGGCGACATCGATAACACGGACATTGCAAAAAGTGGTGCAAAAGTAATTGGCGCTGACCTAGTTGCTGCAACAAAAGAACTGCAAGATAAGTACATGTACCCACTGTTCAAAGTGACTCGCGATAACAAAACATTGTTTACGGCGAAATCATTTGCTGAAGCACTAGACATTCAAGTTGTTTGGGATGAAGCGACGAAATCCGTTATGCTCTCCAAAGACAACCAAAAGTTGTCCGTAGATGTTGAAACGGGTGCTATTACGGAAAATGGCAGTGCAAGCACACTTGTTGGCAATGTAGACAATGGCAAACTATACCTGCCGCTGGAAGCATTCAATAAGTTGACTGGCAAAACAATGACATGGGATTCCTTCAACGAGCGCATCGTGAAAAACTAAAAGCCAAGGCAAAGAAAGGACAGGGGATCACGCTTCCCTTGTCCTCTTTTCCTATCTTGGACCTATGAATTTGGAGGACAGCTATGATTGAGTTGAACAAGATTTCAAAGTCATTCACGATGCATGGGCAAAAGCTGAAGATACTAAGCGTTCCTTCGTGGAGCATTGAACAAGGGGAACGAATCGCTTTGCTCGGTCCAAGCGGTAGCGGAAAAAGCACACTTCTACATTTGCTCAGCGGTGTCATGGTTCCTGACGAAGGCGAAATACGTGTGAACGGGTTACCGCTCCATACGTTTTCGCAAAGCAAAAGAGACCGTTTCCGTGCGGAGCATGTCGGTTACATTTTTCAGGATTTTCATTTGATTTCGTCATTGACCGCCAGACAAAACGTGGAGCTCATTGTCCCAGATAGCTGGACGAAGAAGCAGACAAAAGACCAGCTTGACGACTGGTTCGAGAGAGTCGGCTTGAAAGATCGCCAGCACCATATGCCTTACGAGCTGTCGAGAGGGCAGCAGCAGAGAGCGGCCATAATACGCGCCATCCTGACGAAACCGCAGCTTGTGCTGGCCGATGAGCCTACAGGCAGCTTAGACTGGGAAACGGCTGGAGAGATCATGTCGCTATTGCTGAACATTTGTGAGACGGAGAAGCTCACACTCGTTACCGTAACTCACGATTTGCATTTGGCGGAAATGTACCCGAGACGTGTTCATATTGGGGAGATTAATGAGGTATCAAGGAGAAGTGCCGTATGAGATTAGTGGCTTTAGTCTGGAGAAACATGCTTCACCGAAAAACACTCTCGCTTCTTACTATTTTGTCGGTAACGATTACGGCGGCTTTGGTTGTTTTTTTGCTGCTTTGCAGCGCAGGGCTGGAGCAGGGAGCTGAGAAGGGGTATGGACCCTTCGAGGTAACGATAGGTGCCAAA
The DNA here is from genome assembly GCF_056398785.1 of Paenibacillus sp. 01T422. Classification (NCBI taxonomy): domain Bacteria; kingdom Bacillati; phylum Bacillota; class Bacilli; order Caryophanales; family Paenibacillaceae; genus Paenibacillus; species Paenibacillus sp. 01T422. The sequence continues at coordinate 3,789 of NZ_JBFTQB010000415.1, forward strand.
GGCAGCGCGTCGCAGCTTGCTTTGAACACTTATTATCATGTAGGCGCTCCTACAGGAAATGTGCCTTTTACACTGCTAGGCGAGCTTCAGAAGGATGAGTCTGTTGATCGCGCATACGCGATGACGACAGGGGATAACTATAACGGATTTCCTATCGTAGGGATTGAGCCTGGCTATTTTGCTTCCCGTTATGGAACAGAGAAGCAGATGGCTGAAGGGAAAATGTATGGGAAGCTTGGCGAAACCATTGTTGGATCGCACATTGCGAGCACGCTAGGCCTGCATATCGGAGATAAATTCCAAGGCGCACACGGCTTGATTAAAGGGTTGGAAGAAGCAGAAGGCGAAGATCACGAAGAGGATTCGGCTGAAGAAGAGCATCACCACAACTTTATATATACCGTAGTTGGCATCTTACCGCCATTATTCACTTCTGATGATAGAGCTGTTTTTACAACTTTGGACTATGCTTGGGCTGTGCATGAAGGGCAGGATGYAGAGCATCGGGAAGTTACCGCCATTCTCATTAAGCCTAAGACACTGCTTGGTGCACAATCGATCAAAACGAAATACGGACAAATGAACAACGTTCAAGCGATTTATACAAGTAAAGCGGTCGCTGATGTCGTTAACGTCATTGATAAAGGAACTGGGGCGCTGACCGTAGTAACGGTAATCTGTATTTTGCTTGCCGCAGGGACTATCCTTCTATCGCTTGTTGCAGCTGTGAACGAACGGAAGAAAGACGTCGCATTACTACGTTTAATTGGAAAATCCAAAGGGTTCATATGGACCTCATTGATCGGAGAAGGACTGTTACTGACCGTAATTGGTCTTGTTTTGGGCATGCTTGCAGGTCATTTCGGTGGTTATTTGAGCCGCGAAGCCGTGTTTGAATACACAGGTCTACAGCTGCAATCCTTTCAGTTCATGCAGGGAGAATGGCTGTTAATCGCAGGAACATTAGGAATTGGCGTTCTTGCTTCAGCTGGCCCGGCACTGCAGGCCTATCGAGTAGACCCATTGCAATTATTTAAGTCATGAAGTCTGAGGTGATAAAATGAGAAAAATACTGTTCACGTCTGTTTTGGTTGTCGTCTTGCTCGTTGCAGGATGTGGTCAAAAGAAAATGGACACGGCAGGTCAAACATTCGGCAGTATTGAACAAACAGCGATCCAAAGCACTGTGCCTTCGCCTCCTCCAGCTGTAAGTGCACAGCCTGTCCCTTCTGCTGCGCCGGACAAAGTAGTTCCGTCCGCAACGCCGCAGCCTACTACTGAAGTAGTAGAGACAACAACCGTTAAAGAAGCGCAGCCTACACCGAGTCCATCTCCAAAAGTGACGGAGTCACCCAAAGYTGTGCAAAGCGCGCCTCCGCAAGTTGATGCTGCGAATTTTGCGCCGTCGTCCAGCCCGCAAGCGAAGCCTACAGCAACTGAACCAAGTAAAAATGTAAAGCCATCGCCGTCAACAGCTTCCAACCAAATAAACTGGGACCAGTTTTTTGACAATGAGAAGCAGGATACTCCCTCGGATCGATTCTGGGATATGAGCGGTAAAACGGTGCAAATCAAAGGTTTTATGGGCGAAGTGCTCTCCTTTGACAAACATTGGTTCCTGC
>NZ_JBFTQB010000416.1:0-5379 GCF_056398785.1 Paenibacillus sp. 01T422
CGACTCGGTCATGTTCAAAGGCACCAGTCTTGTCGTGGACAAAACGGTAACCCCAGCAACAATAACCGGCAATGGCCGTTTATACGTCAATGGCGGTGGAGCACTCGGATCGAATCTATCTTACACGATTCATGAAGGGCCATTTAGCATCACGTCAGACAAATTTGCTTTCGACTTAAGCGGATCGGAAGCGACGGACTATTTGAATATGGATATGCCCGTCAAAGCAAGCTCGCTTATTTTCACAAAGGATGGCTTGCGTTTAACCGGTGATCTGGAGATCGGCTTGCAGGTAGGAAGTCAGAAGGTTAAGGAAACTGTACCGTTTGATGGCCTGAAATTCCGCAATAACCGCTTTGATTTGTCGGGCACCTTCCTGATGAAGAATAGCTTTCAGGTGGGGCCACTCAAAGCAAGTGATACCAAATTCGTCGTGGACAGCCGCATTCCTTATGTCGGTGTTCAGGGAACAGGCAGCTTGCCGGATACGAACTTAAGCTTCGATATGAATATGAAAACCAAACAAGGACGTTTGGATGGCGTAAGCTTCGGCATGTATCGGAAAGTGAAGCTTGCCTCGACAGGTCTTCAAGTCAATTATTTATTCGGCAGCGTGGACAAACTTGCTGAGAAATCGCAGATTCCCCAGAAGTTCAGTGTCACCGGATCTGTGAACGATGTTATCGTCCCTGAACTGAAGCATCCGCAAGTGGATTACAAGTTCAATCTAATCGGTACCGATTCCATTGATATGGATCTATCGACCTACGGCTTTAACGGCAGTGGAACCGAATACTACTATTGGCTGCCAGTAAAAAACATGAACATGCAAACGGTAGTTAATCCAGCAACGGCTGGAATCAAAGGATTTTCAACACCGGGCTTCGCAACGAAAGGCGACATCAATCTCTTTGAAGTCCTCAAAGGATCAATTGGGACGTACTCTTTTAATCAAAAGGGATTCAACGGTGCTATTAAAGGAACGGTTTATGTTCCGAAAGGGATTCCGCGTATCGGCGGAGCGACTGTAAGTAACGTTGCACTCAGTGTAAATGAAACAGGTGTATACGGCACTTTCAAACATAACGGCGTTGGAGCTAATCTGAAGTATACGTTCAATAACAATACGATTCTGTTCGAAGTGGAAGCGGAGCCGCCTAAGAAGTCTTGGTGGGAAAAAGGTCTGGATTTCGTGAACAATGTTTCTGATTTTATGGATGCAGCAGAACCATGGCTGGACATTGCAGAAGAAATATTCTTAAGGAATACAGATTCGAATTCGGGCAAAGAGAGCAATGAGGTCAGAATCGCTGCTGCGAATCAGCTAAAGCGTGTTTTTGATCTAAAACCAGTCAGCTTGTCTTTCCAACCAGAGGAACCTGTGCATACGGATGCGCAAGCGCGCATAGTGAATGGACAACTTACGTCGCTGGATCAAACACCTTTGATCACAACGGAAACGAATGCTTCAAGCGGGAAGTCAGTAGCTTCCTATGCAGTGGAACGTTCCTTCACGGCACTGATTGCCTTATCAGGAGATCAACGAGCTGCTGTTCTGAAAGGTACTCCTTCTGGACAAGGTTATGAGCAGGTCGTGCGTCCAGAAATCAGCTATGATCCTGCCAGTCAAATGACCTATATGCGTGTAGGGTTGTTTGCAGGGAAATGGAGTCTAACGACAAACAGTAATACTCACATTCAAATGAATGAACTGTTATTTGCCAACGAATCGCTGAATTTGAGTGACTTGGCGGCGCTGTGGTCGCAAACACCGGATCGCTCGGTTACCTCATTTACAGTGAAAGAGCGTGGAAGCTACGTACTTAATGTTGGTGAAGCTCAAGGCGATGTGATTGTTTACAAACCAGATGGTCGTCCTTATAGTCTGCACACAGCGCAGAATGAACCGAATTGGAACGCTCTCCGCGATGCCAATGGTCATGTGTACACGTTGGTGGATGCGGTCGAGGCTGGAACATGGATGATCAGCGCAGGCACAAGCCCAAGCGCCGTTTTAAGCAGCGTACCTTCTATAACGAAAATAGAGGATGTCATGCAGTGGGTGCAAGCTCAAGCTTATCCTACCGTTTTCGATATGACCCGGACAGATAATGGTCAAGCGATTGTAGAGATTTACGGGGCAAATGAGCAGACAAAGCTGTATGCGCCAAACGGCGATCTTTACAAATTTCAAACTGACCCAGGTTTGCCAGGTATGAATGTGCTGTATGACGAATCGCAGCAAAAGAATACGATTTTGCTGGACGGTATTGATTTGAATGGACAGTGGAAAGTTGTAAGCAGCAGTCCTACGAGTGTTGTTGCCTACAAGTCAACAAGGAAGTTCAAATCGATTAAACCATTGACGATGGAAGGCCGATTCAGTAAATACTTTGAAATTGCCGACAAGGGCAATTATATGTTGACGGTCAGCGGCGGAAATGCCAACACCGTGATTACAGCACCTGACGGTTCACCGTACATGCTGAACTTTGATGCTCCTGCTGGCAACGCCTATTTGCAGCCGGCGTCAGACCGAGTATCGAGTACAAGCCCTAGCGGAGATCCGCTTGAACAGACGAAGATTTCAACACCTAATCCAGTGAACGACGGCAGGGATACGCTTTACGTTTCACTCCTTAATGCGCCAGCTGGCAAATGGATGATTCAAAACGCGAAAAAAGTTGATCTGCAAATTCAGAAACTAATTCMTGTGCCAGAGATTAAGGCATCCGCAACAGCTGTCGCTGGCGCGGAAAATCGTATTCAAGTTACGTGGGCCATGGAGAATGCATCGTTTGATGCCCAAGTAACCATGATGTTAACGGACAGCGCTGATCAATGGGTTGGAGAAGTGATTCRAAGCGGTCTGCCATCTTCCGGCAGTAAAGCCATTGATCTTCCGACTTCCATGTTGCCTGGCACTTATCATCTTGCTGTTGTAAGCGAAAGTGCTGATAAAGCACCAATCTATGCCATTGCGGATGCAACTGTTGAGGTGACTGCGCCAATTTCACTGAGCACACCTGGACAACCTGAGGTGCTTTCTACAGGAAATGGAGAAATATCCTTACGCTTTGCTTCTATTGCAGGCAACGTAACAGCTTATCGTATCTGGGTTAGTGACAGCACGAGTGGTAAAGGTGCAGTTCCGATGATGGATATAACGCCGCAATCGGGAACTGAGCAGAATGCCTTAATTACCGGATTAACTGCTGGTGCAACTTACGAGATTTCTGTCTCAGCTATTGGCAATGAGCAAGGACGTGTTGTACTCAGCCCAACATCTGCGAGTGTACTGACGGTTCTGCCGGTTCCGCAGCCGCCAACGTTAGCGATGGCGCTTGATGCAGGCACACAACCCGTGATTGAACAAACGTATACATCATATGACGGTAATGAAGAGAAGCTGTTGCTTACAACAGCAGAACAAGCCTCCTTGAAGGTGACTTCCGATCAAAACGCTGCTATTACTTTGTCCGCGAACGGACAGCAGCTTGGCAGCAGCGAGCATGTATCAGCAGGGGGGACTTCCACGTTTGTTCTGCAAGATCTGCTTCAAACTGCTGTATTGAAAGAGCGGGAGTATAACGTGCTGGTTGAAGCCGTGAATGAGCGCGGTGACCGCAGTACGGCATACCGCAAGGTGTTCATTGACCGCACCGGACCAATGTTGATTGCTTCTGGAGGCAATGACGCGCAAGGCAAGCCGATTTCACTGAATGGTACTGTTACTGATACAAGCAGGGTTTATATAACCGGTCAAACAGACGCGGGAGCTAAGCTTGTTGTGARCGGTACGAATGTCCCATTGGATGATAACGGAAAATTCAACTATTACGCACCATTGGAATGGGGAGTATCGACGGATCGACTGCCGATCTCGATGACGGCTACGGACCAGGTTGGCAACAAAACCGAATATGGCTTTGAAGTCATTCGTGGTGTAGCTGAAGCGATTCCGGCAACTCCCAGCGATCTTGCGGCACTGACAACAGGCAACGCACAGATGAGTGCTCCGTATCAATTCGGTACAACCGCTTATCAAGCATTAGCTTATTCGGAAAACGTTCGTGTTCATGCAATTCCGATGGCTGCTGCTTCTGTCGTGACGATGGATGGCAAAACAGTTCCTGAGAGCGGTTATGTCGATATCGCGGTACCTGTTACCGGGAAATCGGTATCCATTAAAGTACATTCCGACAGCGCAGGAGACAAGTTCTACGCGCTGAGTTTTGATGGAAAAGGTTCCAATGAAGCATTGTTGGCTACATTGAAGCTGAATAATGCTACGGCCTCGCAAAAAGAAGATGTGCTACCGGCACAAGCCTTCACAGGGGCGGAAGAAAGTTATGCCGTGTATGTAGACAACACCGTGGACACGGTAACCTTGACACCTGGCGCTATGAAAGCTGGTTCCAGCATTGAAGTGAAAGGTCAATCCGTTCAGAGCGGGCAAGCATCCCAAGCGATTCAGCTGCAAGTTGGCGAGAATCAAGTCCCTGTGGTTGTGACCTCTCCGGACGGCTCGGAAACACGTAAGTACCAAGTAAGCGTATGGCGCGAACTAAGCGGCAATGCGCAGCTGCAAAACTTGGGGCTTGCTACTGACGGAGCAGAGCTGTTAACTGATTTTAACCCGGCAGTGAAAAGTTATGAGGTACTAGTGCCGAACATGACGGGCGAGTTTAAGCTTCTGCCAGTTCCTGCGCAGTTGGATGCAGACCTTCATGTTGATGGTCATAAGGTAACGAGCGGAACGGTCTTATCACTTCCATTTACGAAGGATGCACAAACCTTTGCTATTGAGGTAAAAGCTGAAGATGGTACTGTGCTCACTTATACCGTTTCTGTACTGCGTAAGCAGGCCGTACCTGGACAGCCGCCATTACTGGCAAGTTTGCAGGCAAATACGATCTTGGACGGTGCTTTTACGCCATACAAACTTAAATATGGAACGATTTCAACAACTGAGAGCGCTAATGCGTCAATCCAGGCGATTACCAATGATCCAGAGGCGACAGTAACGGTGCAGCATGTAAAACAAAAAGGCGGCGGCACCTTTACACCTGCTATTGGAATTGGAAGTAATACCATTATCGTCAATGTGGAGTCAGCTGATCTGAAGTCCTCACAGACTTATTCCATCGACGTAAAACGTATTGAGGAATCAAGTTCTGGTCCTAGTATCCGCCAAACGACGGTTGCAGGAAGCTCCGGAGGCTGGACATTCCAAACGAACATTGTACGGACCCAATCATCCGATGGCAAAACGCTTGATACGGTGAAATTGGATGCTGTGGATGCACGTACGATCTTGGAAAAATCTGTACAAAATAATGACCATGTTGCTCGCATCTATGTAACGGACTTACCGGA
>NZ_JBFTQB010000417.1:0-5977 GCF_056398785.1 Paenibacillus sp. 01T422
ATATTAATAGATATAATACAAATAGGATAAATATTTGTCAAAAAACGACCCTCATTCCTTTTAGAGTAAGGGTCGCATGATTACGTCATAGTTGAGGTTAAGACTCATTTTCATTCTTATCTTCATTTGCAGCGGTTTGACGATTCTTGATACCATAGCCAATTTTCTTCAGCAGCACAATGAGTTCGTGCTTCTCTTCATCCGTTACAAAAGACAAATTGTCGGAGATTGCTTGTACATGATGCGGGAAAATAGTATCAAAGTAGCTCCGTCCTTCTCCGGTCAATGCCACATTCACTTTACGGCGATCACCCGGGATTGGAAGGCGTTCTACATATCCTTTCTTCTCGAGCTTATCTACCACATAGGTGATACTCCCACTTGGAATCGAGAAGGTATCGCTTATTTTCTGTATAGGGTGCGGACCTTTATTGTATAGAAACTCAAGAATTTGGAAAGTTTCAATACTCAGGTCATAGCTAACAATGCTGCGCTCCATGCTGCCAAACAATTCTTTTACCATGTTCCTTATGACGCGTATTAGCCTTAGATCAAGCTCTTTACCCTCATTATCGCGTTCAATCATACGTCAACCACCTTATCTTGCTTTCTTATACACAAGGATATGCGACTTCTGTAGGAATTTCAATTAGAAAAAATCGAAGGTCTTTTGCTTCAGTTCAAAATGATGACAATAATGGCTAGTATAAGCAGAATGATAGGCATCATTGCTTTAGCAAATGGATCTTTCACGCGAACCAAATGGACCAAAGCCGCAACAAACATAGTGATTGCCATCAGAATAGCACCGACTAAGGCATACGGACTAACCCATATTTTGTATAACGGTATTTATTCTAGTATTAGAATATATGTTAGTCAAGATATAATTTTAGATGTGCTTGGATGAACAGCAAAAAGGAGTTGCCGCGTGGCAACCTCCTTGTATTCTTTCCTATATTTAACTACTCGGCAGGCCAAGTTTCCATATGATAAGCCATCTCCCAGAACAAATATTCATATCGCGTCGTATTTAGGAATATCTCTTCCAGCTTATTCAACTCAGATTCCGGTTTACCTTCAGTTAGCTGATCCAGCAGCCCGATGCACCACTGCGCTAATCCTCCGAACTCTTCCGAGCTGTACATTTTAATCCAATCTCCATAAAAGGCATGTTCACTAGCCCCAGGTAATCGGCTCAATTCTTTGCCAATTTCGGAATAACTCCACATGCAAGGAAGGAGCGCTGCAGTTAGCTCTGCTAACGATCCATTTTGCGCCGTATGCAGCATATAATGTGTGTATGCCAGTGTAATCGGTGAGGGTTTCGCAAGTTCCAACTCCACTTCGGAGATGCCGAACCGTGCTGCATACGCCCTGTGAAGAGCCATTTCTTCATTCAAAGTTGAATCAAGCAGCCCAGCAAACTTTCCCATAATCGCCAAATCGTCCGACTTTACCGCTCCTAGCGCGAACAGTTTGGCATAATCTTTCAAATACACATAGTCTTGAATCATGTAAAAGCGAAACTTCTCTAAATCTAGCGTGCCGTCTCCCATCTCCTGAACAAACGGATGGGTGTGATTTCTCCGCCAAACCGGTTGCAATCGTTCATATAATCGTTCAGAAAAAGTCATCATCGTTTCCCCTTTTGATGTATCTAGTAAAGTACTTATCGCTTCGTGCGGCACCACTCATAAATGAACTTCAGCATCACTTTGGTAAAATCGATCAGCTGCGTGATAGCAACCTGCTCATTGACCGCATGCGCGTGTTCTAAACGGCCAGGTCCGTAGATGACTGCCGGAATCCCCGCATCACCGAACCATCCGCCGTCCGTTACGGTCGCTGAGACATCGATCATCGCCGGTTTGTGTACAATGAGCTCATGGGAGGCTTTCAAAGTTATCACACCTTGATGCTCAGGGTCCACCTCGAGAGACGGGAAGATTTCCCCGCGGTCTTCGATCATGGAGGAACCACCCCAGCTGAATGTGGGAGGATGCTCTCTCAACCACAAATCGCTTTGCGCAACCCGGCCAATATGCGCTTCAATTTCTCGGGTCACTTCGTCATAAGTTTCATTCGGGTAGAAATGGACAGTGATCCATAAACGGCACTCATCGGCTATAAAGGCCGCATGTCTGCCGCCTTCGATAACAGCAGGATTAATCGTAGTGGCACCTGGCGAACAACCGGGATAACTCTTCATAACGGCCCAGTGCCGTTCCAACTCTTGCAGTCCTTGTATAATTATCATCATTTTCTCTATGGCGCTTGCCCCAAATAGCTTGCCGCCTGCATGGATCATGTTTTTGCGGGTGGCGTCGTGCCAGGTTTGTTGACTCTTCACCGTGATCCATCCGGTAATAACACCTCCTTGCCCTTGGAGATGCAAATCGCTCGTATCTACGACTACCGCAAAGTCCGCTCGGTACCCGCGTTTGCAGCATTCGAGCGTACCAGCCTCACCCACCTCCTCCCCAATGACCGATTGGAAGATGAGGTCTCCTGGCAGACGGATGCCCGCCTCGTCCAGCAATTGAACGGCAAAGAGCGCACCGGCTAGGCCCCCCTTCATATCCGCCACCCCCCGGCCTATAATCACCCCGTCGCGGACAATGGGAGTGAAGGGGCCAGCTTCCCAAGGCTCATCCGGACTCACTTCAGCCACGTCGATATGACCGTTGATTATCAGACTTTTATACGACTCAGGCGCTTGTCCTTTCAGGGTACCTACGACATTCGGGTCCCCTGGATACACCTCCCACTGGTCGATCTGAAAACCTCTTTCCCGCAGGAACTCAGCGATAAACCCTTGCGCATCTGCCGTATTTCTAGCGGGGGGTGCAGGCGTTTCGAACCGCACCAAACGTTCCACCAGCTGGATTAACTCCGCTTGACGCTTCTCTACTTGCTGGATCACCACATCCAGTTCCTTTGCCAAGCTTGCCACATGATCTCCTCCTTTCAGCTCAAATCAAAAAGCCGCTTTCTGATAGAAAGCGGCTGCGTTATGATATAGGAATCCAAACGACATACAACCACTTCCCTTCGCTAGCATTACCTAGATCAGGTGTAAGGGTTAAGACCAACGTCTTTCTCAGCTATTACAGCACCCCTAGTGTTCAATACGATTCAATTGTCTAGTGAAATCTTACCACAACATGTTATAACAGCCAATCCCCTACCATGCTTACAATCTCCCACTGACCATCTGATCGGCCCAGCAGCACGATGGAATTGCCTTGCACACTGGTTCCAATCAGGGTCTTTCCTCCCGTTGGTGTCAGAATCGACTTACCTGGTTGTGTTTGCAAATTAAGCCGATACGACGCTTCAACAAAAAAAGCATACGTGACGGAGGCTTTAGCTGCTGGCAGAGTCAGAGTTACCTCACCGAATGAACCGGCGTTCGTAATTTTGAAGCCTATGTAATCGAAAGTGACGGATCCGGAAGTTGCATAAGCTTGAGTAGGCAGCGGATGTTTTGCCGCATAGAGATCTTCCGATGTGGGGTCTATCGCATAGAGCTTTTGGCCTCCTCCTTTGACTGAACAGTCGAAATAGGCCACGTTCCGCAATAATTCAGTGTTGTTTTTCTTTAGTGAGAATCCACGTTTAATCAGTGCAACCTGTCGTGTATCAACAGACTCGCAGTCCTTATAGACGGCATTACCGATGACGGTTCTTACCTGTGATGGCACCGTTGTGAGGATGAACGAGGAGCCATACCCATAGGGATCTTCCGGCTGGTTAACCGTGTTACAGTTAATCGCCCGGCAGCGAATATAGGAACGCTTCGCACCGTCGGCTGAGAAGGATAAATCCGAGAATCCGGCGAACTGCTCGCTTTCGGCGATACAATCGATCAGCTTGATCTCGCCTTGTACAGCTTTCGTTCCATCTCCTCCATAGTTCATGGAGAAGCCGAATGAATTCCCTTTCGTTTTGCATTTATCAAAAACAATATCAATGGGTTCGCTAACAGCAGTTGGCTTCAACAAAGTGACGAGGAAACCTCGCCCTGTATTCCCATCCGCCACACATTGAATGAAGCGAATATTTTTCAACAAATCAAGTTGGCCGTTCGGCTCAATATCGACGCCGCTCTGTGGAGCTGTCCCTTTCGTGTTGGAGAAGCGGCAATTCTCCACAGTAAGGCCATCTACGGAGATCACGGAGAGTCCTTGTCTCCGGTTATTATCTGCCCGGCAGTTACGGAGCACAATATTACGGCAATACCCCACGGTCGATTCGAAATATCCGATGTAAAATCCGTCTCCGCCGCTGTCATTAGCGTTGATATTCTCGATAACCACGTTCTCTGAACCGCTGATGTCGAAGATATGGGCTTGTTCGCCTGTCGTATACGCTGCTTTGTTCATACGCAATGTTGAGCCGTTTCCGTTGATATACACGTCTTTTACGGTTTTGACACGGATTAATCGTTCGTAGACAGGTCCTACTTTGCTCAGCGTGTCTACCGCTTGTATAATCGTTCCTGGCTCAAATTCAATCGCAATTTGGCTCGGAATGAGCAATTGACCCGTTAAATAAAAGCCTGTTCGCTGCTTGGGAATAAACAACTTGTGACCAGAAGCCGTATTTAACGCCGTCTGAAGAGCCAGCGTATCGTTCGTTACGCCATCTCCTTTGGTACCGAACCAGGAAGCAATCAGCGTATCTTCATAGATCCGTTTGAAGCGCTTGCCGTTAGTGGAAACAAGCACGGTTCCCGTGTTATCTACAGAGGTAGTGTCATTCGGGTCATACCGAAAGAAGCCCTCCTGCATCTCATTCATTACGTAATAAGCTAGCGTCGGATCAGGGTCGAGTTCGACCCTCAGATCCTCCAATTTGACTGCGAGGCAGAATTTCATGTCTAAGACCTCAAGCAGCTCAGTTTTACGTTTTTTAATCGCCAAGCCGTAAACTGAATTCGTAACGGTTTGATCACTGGCATAGGCGGTAGACTTGCCCGCAACCTCCCATAAACCGCCAGAGACAGCGGCTATTCCTCCTATTCCTAACGTGGCCAGCAATTTCCTTCGGCTAATTAATGGCTCCTTGTGTCTTTCCCTCTCCGTTGTTTCCTCAGTGTCCACTTGCCTAGCTGCTTCTTCCATTTCATTAGATTGGTTAGATGGTTTAGACATAGCTGTAGTCACTCTCCTTTTCCCGTATTTGGGTAATTAGTTGGAGTTCAGTCAAATCAGCCTTTCAATCCAGTTGAAGCGATCCCTTGGACGAAGTATTTTTGAGCAAATAAAAAGACAACTAGGACGGGAACAATGGTAATGACGGCACCAGCCATAATAAGGGTCATCCGGTTTTGCACTTCATTTTTCAGAAAAAGGAGCCCCAGAGGCAGCGTAAACATCTGTTTATCCTGTAAGTAAATAAGCGGTTCTAACGTGTTATTCCAAGCGCTGATGAAGGTGAATACCGCAAGTGCGGACAAGGCTGGTTTCGCTAARGGAAGATAGATTTTGTAGAAGATTTTCCAGGGGTTCGCTCCATCTACCCAAGCGGCATCGTACAGTTCTTTCGGCAAGGTTTTATAAAATTGGTGCAGCAGGAAGATGCCAAAAGCACCGCCGAGGAAGCTCCGCAGAATGAGCGGATAGTAGGTATCAAGCGCACCAACGGATTTCCAGATAAAATACGTTGGAATCATCGTAATTTGGGAAGGCAGCATCATCGTGCCAAGCATCGCCAAAAAAATGAGATTCCGTCCGCGAAATTGGAAAAATGCTAACCCATAGGCTACGATCGCACAGGAAGCTACGGTTCCGATTAAGTCCATGACCGTGACGAAGATGCTGTTCATCGTGTACTTGAGAAAGTTGACCTCAATCCATACCTGCTGATAATTTTTCCAAACGATCGGTTCTGGTAGTAGTTTGGGCGGTAACGTCAACTCCGAGCCTGCTGCTGTCAATGATGTCGAGAGCATATAGAGGAAAGGTACGAG
>NZ_JBFTQB010000418.1:0-5356 GCF_056398785.1 Paenibacillus sp. 01T422
ATCAAAATCTCGATCGATGACAACCAAGGGCTTGATTTATCACCCGGAATCAGCACTTCGATCAAGATTCATTTGAAGGGCAACTAAAACAAGAGGAGTTAGTCGACGATGAGTAAACGAAAACAAATAATCGTTCCAGCGATTCTCATATTTGCAGCCATTGCAATCCTTCCTGGATGTGGCGCGAAAGTCTCAGGACAAGCGGATTCCACAGCCGTTCCGATCCAAGTTATTAAAGTGGGACAACCTGCAACTGCAGGGTTAAGCGGGAAAGTTATTCCCGATCAGGATATTAAAATTGTATCCAAAGTAGCTGGGAAAGTTGCCAGCGTAAATGTGCAAGAAGGCAGTAAAGTTAAACAAGGCGATGTGCTGGTTCAACTGGAAACAAGCGATCTGACGCAGCAAGTGAAGCAAGCTGAATCCTCCCTCGTTGCAGCGCAAGCGAAGCTTGTTGATACGAAAGCCGGTGCCCGTTCACAGGAAATCCAAGGGCTTCAAAGCGCAGTCAGCGCAGCTCAAGGGGCTTATCAACAAGCAACCGCGGCGATGGAGCAAGCCAAAGCAGGATTAGATCTCGCTACAAGCACTTATAATCGTTTAAGAAATTCCTACGACAGCAATTCCGGCGTGACTCAGGAAGATTTGGATAAAGGCACGCTTGATTTTGAGAAGGCGAAAGCTGGGTCTGAACAAGCACAGGGAGCGCAAAAAGCGGCTGAAGCACAGCTGCAAGGAGCAGAAGCTAAGCTCCAATTGGCCAAAGTCGGACCGACGGATAACACCATTTCAGCGCTTCAGGCGGATGTTGACCGTTTGAATGCAGGATTGGAACTTGCTAGCAGTGGTTTGAGCAACGCTACAATTACCGCGCCAATCGACGGGCTAATTGTTAAAAAAGCCATTTCGGTGGGTGAGCTTGCTCAACCTGGTGTACAGATCCTCTCTCTTGTGAACATGGATCAAGTACAAGTCGAACTGAGTGTATCCGATAGCCAAATCACGCAAGTGAAGGCGGGTATGCAGGTAGACGTTGCCATTCAAAACTTGCCGAATCAAACCTTTAAAGGTGAGATCTTCTTCGTAAGCCCAGTGGCTAATGCGAACAGCAATACCTTCCCTGTGAAAGTGAAAGTAGACAATAAGGATGGTTCGCTTTTTGCAGGTATGGTGGCAGAAGTTAAGCTGAACGCAGCTCAGGAGAGCCGTTTGGAAGTTCCGAAAAGCGCAGTTATTAAAAAAGATCAAAAAGAATATTTGTTCACAGTAAGCGACAATACAGCCCACCTCGTTGAAGTAAAAACGGAAGAGAAAAACCAGGATTGGTTGTATGTGCTGCCTACCGATAAACTAAAGGCTAATGAACAAATTGTCGTGAATCCTGCAGACAAGATTGCTGAAGGCACGAAGGTAAAAGCCGAATAGGAGGCGCAGCTATGGCCGATGAATCGGCAGTAAAACAACAAGAATCAGAAGGCTCTGGCAAAATGTGGCTGTCGCTTATCGCCATCGTCATGGGGACCTTCGTTGCCGTTCTGAACAGCAGCTTAATGAATGTAGCCATGAACAAGTTCGTTGCCGTATTCGGCTCAGATATCAATACGATGCAGTGGGTCATTACGGGATATACCTTGGCATCTGCGATGGTCATTCCGATGAGCGGCTTTCTGGGTGCCAAATTCGGAAATAAAAATATATTTATTTACTCTGTAGCTGGGTTTACCTTATTTTCCGTGGTATGCGGCCTGGCTTGGAGCTCTAGTACGATGATCTTGTTCCGGATCATACAAGGTTTTGCCGGTGGCTTTATTATGCCAATCGGGATGTCAATTATTTATACCACGTTTCCCCGGGAGAAAACCGGTACAGCCATTGGCCTGTGGGGGGTAGCAGCGATGTGTGCCCCTGCACTGGGGCCGACGTTTGGTGGATATCTCATCCAGAATTATAGCTGGAGATTACTCTTTTTCATCAATGTACCTATTGGGATTCTTGCTGTAATTCTTGGGAAGGTCCTTCTGAAAGAATCTCCGAAGCGAGAAGGCTTGAAATTCGACTTAACCGGGGCCATTCTCTCCATGCTCTTCTTTGGAAGCCTGCTACTCGCCCTAAGTAAAGGGCAGCAGCAAGGATGGACGTCATTATTCATCATCAGCTTGCTGTTTATTGCCTTCTTCAGCTTGCTATTGCTGATCTGGGTGGAGCTCGGAGTCGAGCAGCCTGTGCTCGATTTGAAGCTTTTCAAAAATTTAAAGTTTTCGATTAGTGTTATTGCGGGTAGTTTAGTTATGATGGGGATGATGGGCGGTACGTTCTTGACCCMGTTATATTTGCAAAATATTCAAGGGCTCTCCGCGATGCAGACGGGACTTGTGATGATGCCTCAATCCATTGCGATGGCACTTATGATGCCGATTAGTGGAAAGCTGGCCGATAAATTCGGGATTGTCCCCTTGTGTATCACAGGTCTTACCATCCTTGGTGTCACGACACTAGATCTGCACCATCTTACGGCGGATACGCCTAACCACTGGTTAAATACCGTATTAACGATTCGCGGTATTGGAATTGGGCTTTGTATGATGCCACTGACCACTGCGGGAATGCGTGCGGTAGCTCCACAGCAGGTAGGTAACGCCTCGCCGCTATCCAACGTAGTTCGTCAAGTTGCTGGTTCCCTTGGGATTGCAATCTTTACGGCGCTCATGAGCAACCGTCAACTTACTCATTATCAACACATCAGCGATAGTGTACCGGTTGATTCAGTTACAGCAAATAGTACGATATCCATGCTATCAGGCTCCATCTATTCCTGGTCGGTCGATATGACAACAGCCTCAGGCACTGCGGCAACTTATCTAGCTGGATTTATGCAAAAAGAATCTTTGGTCAGGTCAATCGCTGACACTTTTTATATTTCTGCAATTCCTGCTTTCATATGTATCCCATTCGTCCTTTTCTTTATCCAGAGGAAAAAAGCACCAACCGAAGTTAAAAAGTAAATTTCATGCAACCACATTTCCTAATTTAGCTTTTGAGAGGAGTACGAAAATGAAGAAAAATTTATCCGTTATCGTGAGCACAGCTATGGCCCTTACTTTGTTTTCATCTGTAGCTCTAGGTGCGACAGCCCCTAAATCCTCTGCGGATTTCAGTGATTTAAATCAGCTTGATGCGGGAACGAAATTGAAGTTTGATGCGATGATTTCCGCAGGTATTTTTGATGGAGTCAGTAATGGCGTTTTTGGCCTTCATGATAAAATGAACCGTGCGCAATTCGCCAAAGTGGCGGCTTTAATCTTCGGATTGAAAGTAGATTCGACTTTGCAGGTATCTAGTTTCAGCGATGTAAGCAGCTCAGATCCAGCTAACGGTTATGCTTTACCCTACATCGAAGCGCTGAAAGCTGCTAATCTTACCGATGGCTTTGGCCAAGGCACATATAATCCGGCTGGCGAAGTAACCAAAGAACAGCTGGCTGCGTTCCTAATTCGCGGTTTGAATAAGGATGCTGAAGCCAAAGGGACTGCAGGTGTAAATGATAGCACGGTCTCAAGCTGGGCTAAGGGTTATGCCGCGTTGGCTGCTCAATTGAACCTGTTAGGGAACCAAACTGACGGTACATTCGGGGGAATCCAACCTGCGACACGCGATCTGCTAGTAACTTCTTCTTATGCAGCGAAGCAGCAATTTGTAGCTAACGGCGGGAATACATCCTCCGGACAGCACTCAGAGATTCACGCAGAGGAATTGAAAGCCTACAGTCTTCCAGGTGGTTCACAGGCTCAAGTCAAAAGTGTCCTGCAGGAGAAGACAACAGATGGTTGGAGAGTCGGAACCGTCGTTAAGCTGACCAATTCGTCCAATTCGACAATACGGGTTCCCGATTACGAACTTCGTATCAGAACGGCAGACGGCACCGATTATACGCTATTGCCAAGTGCGAGCAACGCTCGTTCAATTTTGCCACAGAGTGATGTCACGCTTAGCTATATGACTGATATCAATGTGAAGTCTGATGTGAATTTAACAGATGTCCTTTGGATCGATGTGGATCAAAAAGTATATCCTAAGCAAGAGACGCTGCTTGCAGATTCTCCGGTTGCTTCGATTGTATGGCGCGGTAATGATGCTGTCATTAAAGACTCAGCCCTCATGGGAGAGTGGGGAGCTACCTTCTCAGTTCCAGGCGTGACCTCATCTCTGAAATATTCAGCCGTGAGCATGTCCAAGCAATTTACTGGGCAATCGCCAACTTATATCGTACAAGTTAAGGTCCAGAATTCCGGAAGTTATGCGGAAACTGTTCCAGACTTCACACTCAGCGGGAAATCGGATGGACAATCTTATATTGGAAAAAGAGTTGAAGAGTCCCCGATAAGTCTTAATGCCGGTGAGCAGAAATATATTCATTTCGCGATTACGACCGATACGAATACGCAGTTGAATGCTTTCTATGTTCTTACGGCTGAAAGCTTCTTGAAACAAGGCCAGACAACACCGATCCAATACTATACAGGTCGCATCGGATTTGGACTTCCGGCTAATGGTGGGACAGATACAAACACAGTTCCTTCTGGAGGCAATTATACCTTTGGTACACCAATGATATTTGAGCAAGGAAATGAATTCATCAATCCCAATCTAGCCGTATCGCTGGAAGAATTGCATGTAACGAATAACGAAGAGACCGGAAATAAAACAGGAATCGCTAAATTCAAACTGATCAATAAAGGCGATAAGCCAATTCCAGTACCAGCTTTTGCCGCGGAATTAGCAGGGAAAGATGGCAACACCTATACAGGAAGCCGCCAAACTATCGGCACTTCGGATATTGCTCCTGGAACAGGTGTCGTCGTTAGTTATGGCTATACCATTCCAACGACTGACCAAAGTGATCAGTACAAATTGAATGTGCAGGGAGTCCTTTCAGGAGCTCCACAAGGACAACCGGCTAATGGTTCTTCATCTTATAAATCCACCATTGCCAGCTACACAGTCAGCACGCAAAGCGACAATGATCATAACAATATTTCCTTATATCCATTCAAGTTGAATATCAAAAGCTGGACCTTATCTCAGCTGACTATGACGACTCCGTCCTTATCTTATACGTATAAATTAAACCTTGATTTGGACTTTACACGTGATCCTGAAGTTATTGTGGATAATAGCTTCTCCAAATTGAAATTTGAATTGGTTGATGGTTCTGGAAGTTCGTTGGGTTCAAGCTCGTTCCCTTTCACTGGAACAAATCGTTTGGTGAGCGGTAGCCAATCACTGAGCTTCAACAATCTGACTCAAAACCAAGTTCAAAGTAATGTGTCCATCAGAGTCTACGAATCGGTGACTACAC
>NZ_JBFTQB010000419.1:0-5352 GCF_056398785.1 Paenibacillus sp. 01T422
GAATAGCTCCATCGTCAATCGATCATTCTCTACATCGATGCTAGTACGATATCGAAGTTCCCCATCGGTTGCATCCATCTCGAAGTTGCCGATGACCAGATCATAATTCTCTTCGAAAAGGAACTTCGCCATCTCCGTCCGCTGCTCAACAGGAACTGACGCTGGATAAATAGAAAACACAATGCAAATTTGCTTCGCTTCATCTGTGCGAACCAACACAATCCATTCTCCTTGCTCACCTGAGAATGTTAAACGAACAATGGTTTCGTCTACCCATTCATACGGCAATTCCATCCGTTTCAGGTAGTCCTCCACAACCTCATTCAATGTTGGTTTAACAAAAGTGGAGGATGCATTTGTGGCTGCAGCTTCTGCCCATTGGGTGCGGTACCCTATTTTCAAAGTACCGTTATCCAGTTCATCTGGCAGCTTCATTTGCTGTTTCACTTCTGTGATTAGCCAGCTTTCGCTTTGGCGCAGAGGTCGCGATTCTTCCGAATCTTCGACTAAGGTTTGCAGAACATTTTCAACCTCTGAGCCCTTGCGCAATGCAGCTTTCATAAGACTTTGTTTGAGCATAACTTGAAGTTCCATGGGTTGATTCTCATCAAATTTTACTTCTGAACCCCTACTTATTGCTTGAACTTGCAGCCCCATCCATTCTCCGGCCAGCAATTGCTGATATACGCTCCACTCCACTTCAAGATAAAGCGTACATTGTGACTTTTCCTCAGATACGGTTAGGTTAATTCGTTTGGCAGCAGCCTTCACTCCGTCGCCCATTAAGGTGATAAATGCTATTTCGGTGTCAAAATCCAAACGTGACTGCTCCTCATTGCCGTTAGCGCTCAGATCAACCATCTACTGACCTCCTTTACAAAAATGATATCACTTCTTACATTATCTTATGGCGTAACTACAGGTATCGCACTAGGTGTAGACGCTGTACTCGATGTAGGAGTTGAAACCGGCGTTGTTTGATTACTTGCTGTACTTGCTGAACTTGCACCACCTGTGGCTCCTGTTGTTCCTGCTGATGCAGTACTTGCCGTCGGGGTACTTGCTGTTGGAGTACTTGCAACAGGCGTTGGCACCGGACGATCTTGGCCACCACCCTCAAAACCGATAAACTCATATTTCATATCCTTGTCTTTCCGGAATTCTAATTGTCCAAGTCGCTTGGACTTCTCTACAGCAACTTTTACAATCTCTGCATCAACTTCTAGCGATTTCACTTGACTAGCTGATATCGATATTACCCAAGGGCTTGTTGGTACGCTTCTTCCATCATATTCTCTATGGAAACCTATTTCCAGCTTAAGCGCATTGGATAATCCAATTTTATCAACCAATTCAATATCTGATGCCTCTGAATCTTGGCCAGGCAACCAGGATCGCATCGTATCGTTAATGGTTTCATCGCCTTTAATCCGTGAGGCGAAACTTGCCCCGATACCATCGAAATAATTCCCCGTGAATAAGGAATCGCTTCCAGCATCTAGTAAACTCCCGACCACTTGTTTTCCTTTATCTACCTTGGAAGCCATCCCTTTCCTGAACAGGGCGGTCAGATTTTTACCTCCGCCAATCGCAGCGGTAACAATCTTGGATGCATACTTGGTGAAATCTCCACCCTCTTCTCCGAATTGGGAAGGGATGCTTGCCGATAGCTGCAGATTCAATTCCTTGAGTTTGCTTTCGTCCTCATTCAAGAAGGTTGCAGATCCTTCAAGACCAAAAGCAACTTTATCTTTGCCAAATTCGATTTCAATTTCAGTTCCTGCTTCAACCGTCGTATTAACTTCGCCTTTGCCTATGCCCTTACCGTTCCCCTCAGCAGCTAACCGCTCTGCTGCTGACATCACATTACCTGCTGCATCTTTGCCCTTTGTTCCGATAACCTCTTTGTTATATTTACTAAGGCGTTTGAATGCAAGCTCGGCAGAAAATGAGGCTACACCTACATTAGCTTCCATCGCCAACTTCGTAAGAAAGCCTACATTAACCTCAGACTCTTCATCACCCATATTCATTTCTTCAATCATCATGGCCCATTTCTCAGCTTCAATCAGGCTGGACTCGCCAGATTTACCGCCTTTGCCCCAGAAGTAAGCTTGAGCACTAGAAGGCATCTGCCTGTATAAGCCATAAGAAAGTAAATTCATGACAGTATCTGTATCCTTGCCTTTTCCTTCAAGGAATAAACCGAACCTTGCGTTTGCATCGAAACCAAAGGTCGTAAATCCAGCACCAAAAGTTAATTGGGTATTGACGCTTAATTCATCTGCTTCCCGCTCTGCCTCACCTGCGAATCCGAACAGGAAGTAGGCATTACCGCCACCTGCTGCGGATGCAACAGGAATTTTCAACTCAAGTTCTATTGCAGTTGAGTCCCCAGGATTAGGGGTTGAAATGTCGATTAAATGACCGAATATGGTTAAGCCGGAAGATAAATCGCTTGCTTCCACGGACTTGACTAGCTTTTGCGCAAGTTTCTTCGTTTTATCCTCATTTTGGATCGCATCTTTAATTTGTGTGGTTTTGGCTGCATCTGGTAATGTCGCAACAGCAGTTCCTTCTGCTTTCGTTCCCTTCGTCAGCTTTCTCGCTTCAAGTACCGCTTTATCTTTGTTTAATTTCAGTAATTTAGCAGCGCTTTCTTCTGCTGCCTTGACACCTGCAGCTCGAATCTTATCCGGCGTTGCTGCAGCGTTTCTAGCTACTTCATAGGCAGAAGATTTGGCTGCTTTTGTGAAATCATCGATAGTGAGGGCTTTTGGAATTATTCTTTCTAGAATGAGATTAGCCTCATCCCTCATTACATCATCTACAAGGACTTTGGATTCTTTATGGGCAATAGCTTTCGTAGCCGTTTTCAAATATTCCTTTTGCATAGGACCAGCCGTACTTGTCGATGTCGGTGTCACACTAGTTGGTGTTGCACTTGTCGGCGCTGTTCCAGTAGTAGGTGATGGATTGTCAATCGCGTTATTGATCTGAGCATTAACTTTGGTTCGCGCTGCCTTTTTAAGATCCTCACGATACACATTCAACTCTGCTGATCTTCTGAAAGCTCTACGACCCACACCTAATTTCGATAATACCGCCGATTTCATAGGATCAAACAATACGGTTTGATAAACGTGCTCCATATCCTTGATATCTCTCGTCGTTCCATCGGTGGTTTCTTGCTTCACCACGTTTTTGTCAACCAGGTTGTTATCAAGGCCAATCCGTTTCGTTAACTCATCCGTTCCAGCATTTCCTACAGCAATGGAGTCAAAACCTGACACACCTCCAGCTGCAGTCGGGGGAGCGAACTTCACGGCGATAGCCGCTTTCGACGACGTAACCGCACTTGTAAATAATGTTTTTGCGTATGTATCCAGCTTTTTCTTTGCATCAGCAGCCGCTTTTGTTTTCTGCTTTTCATAGGTTGCATTATTTAAATTTGGAGTAATCTGGTAGGCTTTATTTGCTTCTTCCTTCATTGCAGTCTTTTTAGTGGCAGCAAACTCGCTATCCGAAACTTCAATGGCATATGCTTTTAACTTGGTAATCATAATGCCATCGGCTTTTTCTTGGGCGAACTTGTAAGCATCTTCCCTTTGTTCTACCGTTCCTGTTGTCCCCATGCTCGCTTTGATTTCTTCTTTTGCTTTTTTCAAGACGTTTTTTCGAATAGGATCTGCTTGCGAATCCGAAGTCAAATACGTATCGATATTCCTCTTCAGTTTCTCACTTATTTCCGTATAAGAGCTATCAACAAGCGACGTAACTTTCGCGTCACGCGCAGTGACAAGATCAGCATTTCGCTGTTGCTGCTCCTGAGATACGACGGGAACTGGGGGTGCACTGGCACCTCCAGCTCTTTGAATCACTGGATGTGAATGCCCCATCCTTTGAACCATTCCCTGAACCGCCCTATTGCCAAGGGTTCTCTGCATTTGCATAATACTTGCAGGTGTCATTTGACGAGCATCCATTGTGGTTGGAACTTCCGTCTCTGACCTACCTGGTTGAGCTTGAACCGATGTTTGGCTGCTAGTTGTCCGATTGGCGGATGTATGTTCACTCACAACTAAGCCCCCCTTTATCTACAATAAATCCACGTCAGTTTTTATTTTTGAAAAAAAGCGCTCATGTTGTCGAATAATAGTTCGATTATACCATGACCACGATTAAAAATAGTGAATTATTTTGTCGATAAAAAACTAAAAACCGCGGAGCATCTTGCTCCCGCGGTTTTATCGAATGATCGTTCTCTCCGTCTAATATCCTACCTGAGACCCATCTTACTTGCTTGTGATCTCAATCTCATCGCCAGGTGCCATCACTTTACCTTGTAACCCTCTTGCTTCAAGCTGCTGAACGAAATGCTCCGCGTCTTGCTTAATTCCTGGGAACGTACTGTGGTGTATCGGCACTGTCAGTTTCGCGTTGTACCATTCCGCGGCTTGGAGCGCATCTTCCGGTCCCATTGTGTAGAAGTCACCAATTGGCAAGAAAACAACGTCGATGGCATAGCGATCACCAATCATTTTCATATCGCTGAACAAAGAGGTATCCCCTGCATGCAGGATCGTCAAACCTTCAGCGAACACGAGGAACCCGGCAGGCATGCCCGCATACAGAATTTGTTTCGTCTCTTCGATCACAATGCCTGAGCTGTGGAAAGCTTGCACCATTTTCGCCTTAGCGAAGCCCAAATCGAACATACCTCCCATGTTCATGCCAACGCTATTTTTGACACCTTGCCAAGACATATAGGTCGCAAGCTCGACAATAGACACGACAGGTACGTCATTATTAGCACTTGCAATAGGCGCAGCGTCGAGAATATGATCCATATGAGCATGTGTCAGCAACACAGCATCGGTTTTGATGTCCTCAGGCTTAATCTTAGCTGCAGGATTACCGCTTAAAAAAGGATCGATGATGAGAGATTTCTCCCCTGTATGGAGTTGAATACAAGCATGGCCATGATAATTGATTTTCATAGAATCGTACTCCTTTATTTCTACTGTATTTATGTCTATTATTACATAGGATCACTTTTTAGGAAACATCTCATCGCGAACGATGCTCACCTATTCATGCATTTTTTTTGTAAATCTATGTTCCAAAAAAGCAGTCAGAAGAATTCTGACTGCTTCACCATCTCATCTATGTGGTCATGCAATTAATTTCAAACCAACGGCAGCGCTTAATACCATCGCAATGAACATAATTCGCTTCCAATCCTTGGATTCTCCGTAAAAAAGCATACCGACGATGGCGCCGCCGACTGTGCCAATTCCTGTCCAAACGGCATAAGAAGTGCCCATCGGCAAACTTTTCATCGCCAAGCTT
>NZ_JBFTQB010000420.1:0-5335 GCF_056398785.1 Paenibacillus sp. 01T422
TGGCAGAGAAGTCTTTGAAGGCAATTTGAATTCCATACATAGGGACGTACTTGAAAACAATGTACCAAATGAACGGAATGGCTAACAYGATATAGAACTCGTATTTGATTACAATGCGTTTCCACAGCTTTCGGCGCTGATTAGGTTGCAGAGTCTGCGGAATTATGGTTGTGTTCATCTAAGTCCCCCCCCTCGCTGGTGCATCCTCGGACCATCTGAGTTCGGATGTTCTCCGGGTCCGAGAAGCACGATATTTTACGCGATCACTATTTGCTCATCGCATCGAAGGCGGCTTGATACGCTTGCTCAAGCTCATCGACCTTCATTTTCTTCAACGTGGCGGTGTATTCGTTCCATTTGTCAAAGCTGGTCTCGCCTAGAATGAATTTGATCGCGGATTCCTGCACGTATTTATCGAGATCGGCTTTAATCGGTACAACTTTCTCAGTAGCCTCTTTGCTGAATATCGGTGCGCCGTACATCACTTTGGAAGTAAACGTTTCCGAAGCAGCGGATACTTCCTTTGTTTTATCGCTCAAAACAATATCGTCTACAATAATGGTCGGAAAACCGCCCCCTGGCACGAGATTGACTTGCCCCAGCGCCGCCATCATTCCCCGTGGGTCGTTCTTGATGCTGTCAGCCAGTACCGGTTTGCCATTTTGCATGGAATAAGATTGGCCTTCCACCCCATAGTTGAAGAATCGACTGCCTTCCTCACTGAAGAAATAATCTACCCAGCGAACAGCCGCTTCAGGATTCTTGTTAATTCTTGTGACAGCGAAGGTGCCGATTGGCGAAGCTAGTGGGCTGCCTGTGCTAAGCAGTTGATCCCCGTGCGGCCCTTTAATAGGGGCCATTCCGCTGAATTGATTTTCAACTTTCGTGAAAGGGTCGGATGCGTAGATGAAGAACATCCCGTACAGCGCCTGAGACAAGTTGCTCCGCCATTTCGGAAGATCAGCCGCAAAGAAATCGGGATAAAGCAATTTTTCGGTATACAACTTGTTAAGGAACTGCAGAAGCTCCTTGTATCGGTCGTCTGCGATCCAGAGCTTTACTTTATTTCCATCAATATTCGCGTTGGCGCCAAGTTGATGGTCCAATCCAAAGGAACCGGCAAAGGTCGTGAAGATCATGCCTGGATCACGTAAGCCAAGTGGAATTTCATCCTTTTTACCATTGCCATTAGGATCTTGATCACGGAATGCACGCAGAACAGTAAACAGTTCATCCACATTTGTTGGTGCTTTCAAGTTCAGCTTCTGCAGCCATTCCTGATTAATCCAGACCTTATCTCCCCGTCCAGCAGCCTGAAGCCGGATCACAGGAAGTGAATAGATGTGGCCGTCTGTTGCTGTAATCGACTTTTTGGCATCCGGGTATTGCTCGAACAGCTTCTTCAGATTCGGAGCGTGCTTATCGATCAAACCCTCCAGAGGAATCAACATTTGCTCCTGCATGCCGTACTTGGAAATGTCCGTATTGCTTAGATTCGCTCTTAGGAATACATCTGGTAATTCGTTGGAAGCGAATAGCAGATTCCTTTTCTCGTCACAACCCTGCGATGGTGTCTCCTCGTAGTTCATCTTGATACCACTTTTTTTCTCATACTCCTTGAGCACCAGCACATCTTTCCAAGCAGCCTGATTCGGATCTTTGCAACCGAAAACGCGCATCGATACTTCCGATTTGACGATTGGGAATCCTGTAGGATTCAATACAGAGCTAACAGCTTGTTCATCCTTTGCTTTTGTCTCCTCATTGGTTGTTTTATCTGCGGTTGTGCATCCGCTGAGCAGTACGAGAAAAGCCGTCGCCCCGATACAAAGATTTGTTAACGGTTTCATTTTACCCATAGTCATTCAACCCCCTATATGTTTATGTGTTGCTGCAACATTACAATTATTATAGGTTGTTACGGGAAACTGCGGCGTACGACATATTTATAATAAACGTCAAATGTTTGCAGTTTACTTATTATGCTTATTGGCATATACATGAGGCGTTTCCCCCATATGCTCTTTGAACAGCTTAATAAAATAACTGTAATTGTTAAAGCCGACCTGTTGGTAAATCTCCTTAATCGAATTCGCCCCTGTCCGAATTAATTGAGCGCTTCGATCAATTCGATACGCCGTCATATATTCCGTAAATGTGGTCCCTGTCTCTTCCTTAAAAAGCCTGCTTAGGTAAGACGGTGTAATGCGCAGCTGCTCAGCGGTTTCCTCCAGCGTAATACCGGTACTGTAGAATTGTTGAATGATTCTTACCGCCTGTGCGACATATCTGGTGTAACGCGCTGAAGTAGATTGCACGCGAAGCTCCTCAATTAACCTCACATATAGCTCGATCAAATTGTGTTCAAACGCTTGTTCATTGGGTAGAACGGGCAATCCTGCTTTCATTTCCTGAAAAATCCATTCCGCATCAATACCCGCCTTTTGTGCAATTTTCACGGCGAGCTGGAACAATTCCGCGCTGGTGCTGTCAACTCTTTGCGGCAAGGCCGGTATGCTCGCAGCACATGTTGTTGCGATGTCACGAATGATCCGCGAGGCTGCCTCTGCATCACAGGCTTCAGCAGCGGCTAATAGTTCCTTCTCTTGGTTCAGGGTAACGAAAGACACTTGACTCCCTGCACGGTTGTCAGCATTCGGCTTATAGCCTTGAAGTTGGTCGATCTGGTTTCGTAATTGTGCATAACAATCAGCAATTGATGCTAGCCTGTCAAACATGGGAGAACTAACGACAAGGCCAGCTGCGCTAAAGTAAAGCTCAAGCGATTTATTCAATCGAGATTTTTTCGCTTCAATACGCTGCTGCATCGCATATTCGCTTCGTTCGTTCTCAAGCGAAAACAGCACGCCGAACGCCCCTTTTTCCAAGTAAACGGCACATCCCGAATCTCCAACAATTTGCATTGCCATATCGGTAATTGAGCGCATATAGCGTGTAAATTCCTGTTCATTCATGCGTAAAGAAAGCGAGTCGACGTGAATCAGCTTCATCAGAAACAAGACATGGAGCTGTTCGTCCCGTCCATAGGGCATGTCCTGGAAATGCTCCACATAGTGGCGTCGCTCTTCCGACGTACCGGAGCCGATCAGCAGTTCTTTCAGGTAACTCTGACTGACAGCAGGGCTTGCCGTCTCCCATTTCAGCCTCTCTCGTTCACGTGCGGTTTGTTTCGCCAGCTCTTCGTGAACCTTCTCCTTCACGATACTCAGAACCGGAATAAGCGTCGCAGGCGACAGTGAATGCTTCAGCAAGTAATCTATTGCCCCGTAGTGGAGCGATCCGCGAACGAAATCATACGAATCATAGCTACTAAGCGCAATAATTCGTACTTGTGGATAGAGCTCTGCCATTTGCCTGACAAGTTCGACCCCTCCCATGCCAGGCATGTGCATATCTACAATCGCCAAATGTGGCTCAATCATGGAAATAAGCTGAAGCCCCTCATTTCCGTCACAGGCTTCTCCGCAAAACGTAAAACCTAAGTTCTCCCAATTAATAAGTGAGCGCAAATGATTGCGAACGAGTAACTCGTCGTCAACCGAGATAACTTTGAGCAGCATCTTCCTGCCTCCTTCTCACTTGAGGTATTGTTAGTTCAACAGTTGTGAAGATGTCCTTCTGACTGTAGATTTGTAGTCCATACGGCTCGCCATAAGCAAGCTTAAGTCGTTCGCTGATGTTGCTCAGACCGATGCTGCCCGATCGCGAGAACCCACTCGTGTCATTACCCTCGTCGAATATTTGCTCGAGCATGCCACCAGGAATGCCGACGCCATCGTCTGTCACAATTAGTTTGAGTCTGGAAGGTCCATCACCATAAATGCGAATGGAAACGGTGCCTTCCCGATCCGTTGTGCCAAGTCCATGATTCATCGCATTTTCCACAAGCGGTTGCACGATTAGTTTAGGAATCAGACAGTCAAGCACCTCGTCTTCCACCTTGACTACCACCGCAATTCGGTCTAAAAACTTGTACCGCTGTATACGCACATATCGGTCAACTTGTTCCAGCTCCTCATGGACAGTAATCATTTCCCGCTTCGGATCAATGGCAAAGCGCATGAGCTCAATCAAGGATCCGGAAATGTCTTCGATATTGGTGGCATGCTGAATCCGAGCCAAATACTTGATTGTATTCAGCGTATTATACAGAAAATGCGGCTTAATCTGCGCTTGAAGCGCCTTGTATTCAGCTTCACGTTTCTCCTTTTCCTGAATCCTGACTTTCTTAAGCAGTTCTTGAAGGTGATCCATCATAGAGACAAACATCTCACTGAGTTGGCCGATTTCATCATCGTTATTGATGCGCGGTCTTGCATTCATATGCCCTTCGCGAACAAGCTTCATGGCACTGTGCAGGCGTTTAATATTTTTGGTCATTTGCTTGGAGAGAAAAATGGATACCAAAAGCACAATCGCCAAAACTACGGCCGTCATGGTCAAGATTTGGCTGCCGATCCCTTTGGCCTCGCTTAATAAGACAGAAAGAGGCACCATCGTAATCGTGGTCCAACCCGTATATGTGGAACGTGTAGAGACAGCCAAATACGATTGATTGTCCATCTTCAGTTTGCTGCTTTTCCACTTGCCAGGATCGACATCTGAGGCAAGGGCCAGCATTTGCTGATCTTCCAGTCTGCTGCCGATACGTTCGCTTCTTGAATCGTAAAGAATACTACCATTTTCATCGACCACGTCAACAATCGTCCCGGCTAATGGTTCGATCTCATAGACTTGCCTGATCAGATTTAGATCAAAATCGATGATGCACAAGCCGATCAAACTGCCGCTTGATAACACGGGGCGCACCAGCATAATTCGGCCATTTCCTAATGGATCAAAAATTAGATGCCTGCGATTCTCGCGAATCATCGGATCTTGCCAAAGCGAAGCAATGAATTCAGAATTACCTGCGCGGTAGCCTGTATAGAAAACAACATCACCTTGTCCGACAACAGTAATTTGACGCACATAATTTTTGAATGCAGCCATCGACGCGAGGAAATCTTCCACCACTTTCTTCTCCTGGAACCATTCCAGCGACGGTGCTTCGGTATGGCTGAGCAAACTTTGGTGGATTAAATCGCGTATCACAATCGATTTTGCAATATTGTCCGTCTCCTCCACCATCGATTGCAGATTAGCATTTGCCCCCTGAATCCGATCTGAAATGTAGGTAGTTGCATTCCTTTCAATCACTCTCGTTGAGCTATAATACGAACTGTATGCGATTACAAGAATCGAGAAGAGAATGGTTAAGCCAAAAGCTGCGAACATTTTTCCTTGTATGGTTTTCATCATCAAGCATCTTTCC
>NZ_JBFTQB010000421.1:0-5324 GCF_056398785.1 Paenibacillus sp. 01T422
CGTTGATGATGCCGACATTGAGTATTCGAAAAGACACCTGGGTGAAAAATCAGAAACCTGATCCTAAATTAGAAGTTAACGGCGTTTATGCCTTAGGAAAAAACAATTTGGTCGAATGGTTTTCAGATAAAGAGTTCAAGGGAGACCGGTGGATGGAGAAAAGTACGGCTCGTTCGCCGTTAGTCGTCTATATCAATGGAAAGCCCGCTCAAACCGTTTCCATTCAAAGACCGAAACCTCACATTACGCTTCGCAAAGGTGACAATCTGATTTTTGATGTTCATGTGAAATGCAAGGCGATCACAGTTGAATCCCAGGAGGCAGTAGATGAGAAGTCTTTACGAAAACAAATTGAAAAGCAGATTATAGAAGAAATCGAGCAAACGTTCAAACAAGGCAAAAACCGAGGCGTCGATATCTATCAGCTGGAGCATACCATGTATAAACAGGATTTCAAGCAGTGGGCTAACTTGACCTCGAATGGCAAGCAGCCGCTTGAAGGCTATCAGTTAGGGGATGTCCAAGTGGACGTTCGACTTACGCATTCGGGCATGCTAAGAGAGAGGGAACGAGAGCAGCAGTACTGATTATAGCAAACAGTGCTCCGTGCAGCGGAGCGGCGGGGGGGAGCGAAAGCTTGCCTCTTTTTGCTGCGGCTGCCGCGGTCAGGGTTCGGCTCGCAATTTATTAGAATTGCATTACTTGGTGAGGGGTTTCGTGAAGGCAGGATTAGCCTGCAAAAAGGGCAGTAAATATTCGATTTTATGAGAATTTGATAGATAATCCTGCATAAAGTACATCGAATTTCCTATCAGCTTCGTCCCAGTCACTCCACAATCGCCTTTCCATCCGCAGCATCGCCGTCATTCTACAGCCTACTCGCCCCCATCCGAGCATCGCCGTCACTCCACAATCTACCCGTCCACGACCATCAGCTGCCGCAGTCCCTCCAACGCTCTCCACCAACTCCCCCAGACACGCGCGCACCTTCCGACCAGTTTAGAAATATTTAAGAATTGTTTTAGGCGAGGTTAATAGGTGTTTTAGAGGCAATTAAGATCGGCGGGATAAGATGATTACATGGAAGCGAGGAACGCATCCAAATTAGATAAAGCGTTAGAAGACGCGGAGGCCAAAAGATATGAGTAAGAAGTTAGCAATGATGGGATTAGGCGTGGCGGTAGGCAGCATGATGCTGGTGACGTCGGTATACGCTGGTGTGGGCGATGCGCCCGGGTACGAGACGTTTAAGTCAGCCGTGAAACAAACGGCAACCGTACACAATGTAACACGTCAAGTGAACGTGACGCTGAATGATAACGGAGTTCAATTGCTGGGCGTCAAATCTACCATTAAAAGCAGCGGTGCGAACCACGCAGGAAGCGCAGAAGTGACCGTGAATAACGGTACCAACGAACAAACCATTCATTTCTACAACCAAGATGGCAAACAAATTATAAAAACAGATGACTCCGATGTGTACAAAGTGCTAGAAGGAGAGGGTATGGGCGGCAAATTCATAGATCAAGAAGGCGCAGGGCATACACCGGATCCTCAAGTCGTTAGCGAAGTGGAAAATGTGGTCGACGCCCTCGTCGGCAACCTCAAAAACTATGTCACCATGGATGAAACCGCAGGCAATATGAAGGAGATTCATTTCAAATTGTCAGGCAGCCAAATTTCTCCGGTGGTCAACACGATCGGCTCGCTCGCCATCAAGCATGGTGCGATGGAGAACAATCATCGTCCAATGCCATCCAAGGCAGATACGCTTGGTGTTGACGTGACAACACTCAAAAACAGCCTTCCCCAATTAACTTCCGACATCAAGATGGATGAAGTAGAAGTGAACGCTAGTGTAGACAGCGATAATCATATCACAAATCAAACCGCACAAATTCATATTTCCGGTAAAGATGCACAAGGAACAGCACACAATGTCGTATTGAGTGTGGATATGACGCTGTCCAGCCTGAACTCGACAACGCCTGATACGGTAGATTTGACAGGGAAGCAACTGGAAACCGTAAAGATTGACCCTGAGAAATCTCACCACAGAAACTAAGGAACAAGGAAGGAGGCAGGGGACCCCCCCACCTCCTTATTCCCCTGAAAGGCGGCTACCGCATGAAGCCAGTCGTAGAAATCAATCGTCTGACGAAGATTTACAATAATTTGCGAGGCATCCACGAGGTGAACATGACGGTGCAGCAAGGCGACATCTATGGGTTCTTCGGACCCAACGGCGCCGGGAAGACGACGGTCATGAAGATCATGACCGGCTTAACCAAAGCTCAGCAAGGAGAAGTGAAGCTATTTGGCCATCCTGTATCTACACACTATGAGCAGGCAATGGCCAAGGTAGGCGTGCTGATCGAAACCGCCGAAGCTTACTCCTATATGAGCGGCAGACGGAATTTGGAGCTGGCCGCGAGATTTTACCCAGAGATCGGTAAGCAGCGTATAGACGAAGTGCTGGAAATCGTCGGACTTACCCCTTTTCAGCAGGAGAAGGTAGCGGGTTACTCGCTCGGCATGAAGCAGCGATTAGGAYTCGCGGCCGCGATGTTGTCGAAGCCGGAGCTGCTCATACTCGACGAGCCGACGAATGGCCTGGATATCGAGGGAATGGTTCACATCCGCGAAATCATTATGCATCTGGCGCGAGAAGAGCGCATCACCTTCCTGATCTCCAGCCATCTCATCCACGAAATGGAGTTGATGTGCAACCGCATGGGCATCATTCATCAAGGACGGCTTGTCCGCGAGGGGCTCGTGTCGGAGATAGCCCAAGGTAGCGCGACGCTGGAAGAAGCGTACTTGCGCGAAATTAAAGAAGTAAGGAGGCTCGCTGCGCATGCATAGCCTAACAGCCAACGTCTGGAACGAAACGATCAAAATCACGTCCAAGAAGAAAACGATCTTTTTCCTTGCAGTTACGCTGCTGCTTCCGCTTCTGGCGGGGCTGCTGMTGTCCCAGTTTCAGAGCGGTATTGGAATCGGAGCGATTGCCTCGCAAGATTTTCCCATCATCATGCTTGGACTGCTTACGAGTATTTTTCTGCCGTTATTCGTGTTCATGGGGTCTGCAGACGTATTCTCTGGTGAGATGGGCGACCGCACGATGAAGAACACATTGACGCGGCCAATTACGCGGTTCAAGGTGTTCGCTTCCAAGCAGATTGCGCTTGGTGTTTTTATAGCACTGTACCTAATTGCCGGTTTGCTGGCATCGGTTATCTCAGCGCTGTTTTTCCAGCATTTTGGCGGATTTGGTACGGTTATGACCTGGTTCCTCGCGTATGGCGCGGCCTTTCTGCCACTTCTAGTGCTTAGTATCGGCGCTGTGTTTCTGGCGCAGTTCTTCTCCAGCTCCTCCTCAGCATTGACGGTAAGCATACTTCTTTATTTGGCTTTTAAAGTGGCAGCTTTTTTTATTCCCCAGATCGCCACATACTCGCCTACGGCCTACACAGACTGGCATATGCTTTGGATTGGAAGCGGCATGGCGCTTGGCAAGGTGAGCAGCATCTTTATGTTTTTGACAGCGTGTAGTATATTGTTTTTTACAGCAGGTTTTTATTTGTTTGATAAAAAGGAGATCTGAACACGATGTCGATTCGCTTACGGCTGGTACTCTCATACATTGCCATGCTGCTTGTACCTCTCGTCCTTTCGGGGCTAGCCGTGATCCTAATCTCCATCGCAACGTTCGGCAATCTGAAGTCCGGCTTTCAGGTCGATTTCTCCCAGGGCAACCCGATCAAACGTGTCGTTGAGCAAGAACTCGAGAATGTCGCTTACATGAAAGCCAAAACGGAGACGGAACCCGACGCTTTCCTCGATCCGGTGTTTATTCAGGATTTGGAGGACCGTTTTCATAAAATTAATATGGGTATTATCATCCGCAAAGATAAAGAAATCGCGTATAGCTCGCCTTATCTGAAGGAGGGAGAGGCGCAGGACAGCTCCAAACTTCCCGCTTACGGTACCTCCTCAGGCCAATTTCAGCGTAATCAAGGTTCTCTGTGGATAACTCGGCAGCAGGATTTTCTGTTTTCTGATCATAGTAAAKGGTCTGTTTTCGTATTTTTGGATGGAGGACCTTTTCAGAAATATTTGCACCAGTTTTCAAAATCGGTCATTTTGACGTTTATACTCATCCTAGTTGGTACGAACGGTGTGCTGACCTACTTCGTTTCACGCAGCATTATTAAACCTCTTAGGGCGCTCAAACGAGCGGCGGAGGAGATCAAGGACGGCAATCTGGATTTTGAAGTGGTACAACAGTCCGATGATGAAATTGGGGAGCTAAGCAGAGCTTTTGAAGAAATGAGGCGCAAGCTCAAGAAATCTGTTGACCTGCAGCTTCAATATGAAGAGAACCGCAAAGAGCTTATTTCTAACATTTCGCATGATCTGAAGACACCGGTTACGGCCATTAAAG
This sequence comes from Paenibacillus sp. 01T422, assembly GCF_056398785.1. Lineage (NCBI taxonomy): Bacteria > Bacillati > Bacillota > Bacilli > Caryophanales > Paenibacillaceae > Paenibacillus > Paenibacillus sp. 01T422. The sequence continues at coordinate 4,448 of NZ_JBFTQB010000421.1, forward strand.
GATACGCCCACGGCATCATGGACGGGGTCACGAATTCTCCGGATAAGCTGGATAAGTATATTCGAACCATTTACACCAAAGCGGCTGATATGGATCGGCTGATTGACGAGCTATTTTTATTTTCCAAGCTGGATCTGGGCAAAGTTCCGTTTCAGTTCGAAACCGTGGATCTTGGTCAGTATGTGCTGGATTGCGCGCAAGAATTACAGTTCGATATGGAGAAAAAAGGCGTGCATTTCAAGCTTGCCGAACTGCCAGAGGAGCCTCTCCTTGTAACGGCAGACCGAGATAAGCTGCGGCGTGTGCTGCTGAACATCATCGAAAATGCAGTCAAATATAGTGATGAAGGCAATTGCCGCATCACCTTAACACTCAGAGAAATCGACGGCAACGCCGTCATTCAAATAAAAGATTCCGGCCAAGGCATATCGGAAGAGGCGCTGCCTCATATATTTGACCGATTCTACCGGGCAGATCCTTCGCGCAATACCGCGACCGGAGGAAGCGGGCTGGGCCTTGCGATAGCCAAACAAATCATGGAAGAGCATGGCGGACGTATTGGTGCAACGAGTATGATCGGGCAGGGAACGACCGTGTATATGGCATTACCGCTTAACAAGCAGGAGGAGAGTCAAGGATGAGTCGGATTTTAATCATTGAGGATGAACAAAGCATCGCCGAACTGGAGCGGGACTATTTAGAGATCAGCGGCTACGAAGTTGATATCGAGAATAGTGGAGACAAAGGGCTGCAGCTTGCGCTCTCCAGGGAGTATGATCTCATCATTCTCGACTTAATGCTGCCGAAGATGGACGGTTTCGAAATTTGCCGGCGCGTTCGCAGCGAGAAGGACATTCCGATTTTGATGGTTTCCGCT